>NZ_CDRRQK010000057.1:0-7435 GCF_977044405.1 Dorea sp. | reverse complement strand
ATCTGAACATACAAACTGAAAAACAGCCATATTCCCATCATCCGATAATTCTTCGCAATGAACATTCACTGTTCCATGAAAATGATTGTATTTAATCGCATTGGAAGAAAGATTCATTAAAACCCTGTTCAGATGTACCGGACTTCCAATCAAATATCTGTGGCGGATCGTGCTTGCTTCCACGCCGCCTTCAAATCTTACACCATTCTCATAAGCACTCATTGCAACAACAGTCAGATTATTACTTAACAATTCTACCAGATCAAAGGATTTATGTTCCAACACAAGGGAACCAGATTCCAGTTTGCTGATGTCCAGAACATTGTTGATCAGATCTTGCAGATAATCTGTGGACTGAAGTATCTTCTGCCCGCATTCCTGCAACTTAACCACATCATTGTTGTGTTTTTCAGCAATATGGATCATCCCCACGATTCCGTTTAGCGGTGTACGGATATCGTGGCTCATACGCCGGAGAAAGGCTGTTTTTGAAAGATTCGCGCGCTGAGCATCTTCCATACTTTCCTTAAGCTGTTTTTGATACATGAGTTCCCGTGATTTTTCTTCCGTAATATCTCGTGCGACATAAAGCACATCCACAACGTTTCCCTGTGCATCTCTGCTCTTTACAATAAATCTGGACAACCGCCATTCTCCGTTTGCGCCCATAAATTCAATCGAAACAGAATTCGTATTACGAAGTCTCTCTTCTAATGTATCAAAGTCAAGAAACTCCCGGTACTTTTCTCTCCCTTCCGGGGCGGCAAATGCTGTTGGAAGTCTTTCCATAACATCATCAATTTTCCCCTTTTGTCCAAGGATTTTTTGCACAAGGTCATGGCCTTTCAAAAGCTCATATGTCCGCTCGTTAACATTGGCTTGTACAATTGTTACATACAACGTAGCAATTGCGGAAATAATCTCTGTCTTCTTTGTTTCCTCATCAAGAGCCTTTTTCAACAGTACCGTACTTTTCAGATTTTCCCGCACACATCCAAGATGCCCGCCAACATCAGACAGCAGTGTGATGGAAATCTCATTCTGTCTCAAATCAGGATTATCTACCCCGATGAATCCATTCATCTGATGATTGGCATAAATCGGCACTGCAATCAATGAACATATTTCCTGGGTTTTTAACAATTCATATTCTTCCGGTTCAGAATCTTTTGTCGCTTCCAGATTATGAATCACGATTACTTCCTTGTTTTCAAATCGTTTTACCCAGTTTGGCATCAAACTGACCGGTATTGCCTGAAGGTTATCTATCTCTGGTGTCACTTCATCGGCACACCATTCAAATGTATTGCTCAGGCTGTCCTTCTGATCGGTTTCCCAGTCAAAAACATATACCCGGTCTGCCCCTGTATAGCTTCCAATTGCCTGCAGCAAAGAGTGAATGATTTCTGACAACTCCTGCTCATTTTCCACCTGATCCATAAGCGATATCTGATGCAGGATCGTATCCATGCTATGTAATTTTATTTGATAGAGTTCCTGTATATCTTTTGTTTTCATTTCCTATCCCCCTGTAGCCTTTATCACGATTCAATGACCTACGGTTCGATGCCCCCGCCGGATTTAATGCTTCTGATCGTCTTTTCCAATACCTTCATCTCAACAGGTTTTGAAACATGGGCATTCATACCGGCTACATCATAACGTACATCTGCTGCCTAATCCAGCAGATTCTTCTGTAACGTATCAATCAATTCTTCAATAATTATTGGCTTGGATAAGAATCCATCCATACCGCATTCCAGAACTTTCTTTCTGTCCTCATCAAAAGCATTAGCGGTCATGGCAAGAATGGTAATTCCCGACAGTGCCGGATCATCCAGCGCGCGGATTTGTTTGGTAGCCTCATATCCATTCATTACCGGCATCTGCACATCCATCAGTACCAGATCATAATCCTCCGGTATTGAATTTTTAATTTTCTCCACTGCCTTTGCTCCATTTTCTGCTGTATCAACCAGGAATCCATATTCTTTCAGAATTTCCACTGCAATTTCACTGTTCAGCTCATTATCTTCCACAAGAAGTATACGCCTACCCCTGAAACCTAAACCTGTTTCCGGAAGAATCTTATCCTCTGCCCGGGCCTGTTTCTGACCGATGGCAGCCATCAGAGTTTCCCTGATATCTGACATAAACAGAGGTTTGGCGCAGAATGCAGTCACCCCGGCAGCTCTGGCTTCTACTTCGATATCTGACCAGTCGTATGCCGTCAGGATAATAATCGGCGTATCATCACCGAGGCTGCGGATCTGGCGGGTAACTTCAATTCCATTCATATCCGGTAGACGCCAGTCGATGATATAAGCATGAAATGCATCCCCCAGTTCCATTGACTGTCGTGCACGGAGAACAGCCTCTTTACCTGAAACTGTCCATTCCGAACGCATTCCAACCCTCACAAGCATTTTTGTAACGCTGTCACAGGTATTGAAGTCATCGTCTACAACCAGTGCCTTAAGGCCCTCCAGCTCTACGATCTTCTCTATACGTTGGTGCTCAGACTGGATCCGGAATGGCAGACGGACAATAAATTCTGTGCCTTTGCCCTGTTCTGTCTGAACCTCAATGGTTCCGCCCATCATATCTACAATATTCTTGGTAATGGCCATGCCAAGTCCTGTACCCTGAGTCCTGCTGACTGTAGAAGTCCGTTCCCTCTCAAAAGGAGAAAAGATCTTCTGCACAAATTCCTGGCTCATACCGATTCCGTTATCCTTTACCCGAATCTCGTACAGTTCACTGCCTTTTACTGCCCCCGGATACTGTTTCAACCGGACAGAAACGGTTCCCCCTGCAGGTGTAAACTTAACCGCATTAGACAAGAGATTCAGCAGTACCTGGTTCAGTCGGGTCTTGTCACAGTAGACATCTTCATTTGTAACATCCATGACATCCATATAAAGTTCCAGCTGCTTCGCATGGATCTGTCCACTGATGATGGTCTTCAGGTCATGAAGCACATCCGACAGACTGACCTCTGTTTCTTCCAGATGGATCTTTCCACTCTCAATACGACTCATGTCCAGTATATCATTGATCAGTGAAAGCAAATGATTACTGGAGGAAAGAATCTTCCCCAGATAATCCCGGACCCTGTTTTTATCATCAATATTACTTACAGCCAGTGTCGTAAAACCAATAATCGCATTCATTGGTGTCCGGATATCATGAGACATATTGGAAAGAAAAATACTCTTTGCCCTATTTGCAGTCTCTGCCGCATGGACTGCCTCTGAGAGTGCCTGGTTCATTTTCCGATCCGAGGTACGGTCCGACATAACCAAGATATATTTCTTTTTTCCATTTATCTCACTGCCCATTGCAATGTTATGGAACCAGCGTTGTTCCCCTGTTTTCAGATGAACATATTCAAAATCCCATTCTCTCTGCTCATGAACCTGGATTTCTTCCAGATAATTTTTCTCTGGATCTTCATGTTCCTCTGGATGCAGTTTCCCCAGAACACAAATGTCTTTACGGATTTGTTCTACTGTAATACCCAACAGTTTTTCCACATTCGGGCTGACGTAATCTGCCTGATATGTTTTGGCATCCAGCATCAGAAAAACATCATCCACATTCATTGACAGCTTTTGAAACAGCTCGTCTCTGTACAGGATCTCTGTGTCTTTTCTCCTGAGGTTTGTTCTGCCTTTTTGAACAATAAGACTGATAAAGAATGCGGCGATACAAAGCACAACTGCTCCCACAAGGAGTATCGTACTACGCTGCAGACTGTTCATACTGGCATTGACAATATCTGCCTGGACAAGTCCCAGAAACATCCAGTCCTGGATATCCGATTTTTCATAGACCAGATAGTAATTCCTTTCATCCAGATTCAGCAGCATTGCATCGGTACATCCTGCTTTAAACTTCTCCGAAAGTTCATTGATTTCTTTTTCAGACATATCGGAATGCTCTCTTAGAACACCGAAGAAATTATACACGTTCCCCCATGCCTCAGAAGAATGATCAACCACAACACGGCCATCCGGATGAATAATAAAACTCTGGGCATTTCCATCGAAAGCAGAAATATCCAGTACATCTACGATATCAGAGTTTTCATAAGCAATGGCAATGGCATCATATTCAAATCCCTGATAAGTTCCGTGAGCCTTAGGAGTGGCAAAAACAAGTAGCTGGGATTTTCCGGGAACTGCTGCATTCGCAATAACATCATTTCCCTGCCGGATCTCCTCTTCAATATTTTCCTGTAATCCAAGGTACCCGGTTTCCCCTGTTGCCATCTTATAATTCCCGTCCACTGACAGAAAATAAAATTCTAAAAAGCCGGCATCTTCCTGCGCTTGCTTTATGTAATCACAAATATCATCTTCACTGGAGGTATTCTGCAGATTCTCTCCCCACATATGAAGATAGGTCAGATTCTTCTCTGTCAGTTCCCTCAGCATGTTATCAGACTGATGAAAAACTTCCGTCAGATGAGAAACACTTTCCTCATAAACAGTTTTCGATACAAATCCAAAATATCGGAAAACCATCAAAACAATTCCAAGAGAAACAGCTATAAGGACAGCTATCTTTACCCGTTTTCTCATGACATATTTCTCTCTTTTTGTATTATGATTCTTAACGTCCATTCTTCTCACCTCAAAGTCATATAGTCTTCAGGCTCTGCAAGAACGGCATTACCATCTGAAGCAAATCCTGTCCAGGTGTCTTTCACAGTGGTATCTTCTCCAGCAAGCACTATATTCTCCTCTGCCGGATAAGCTTCCATGTGTTTTGGTATCGCAAGACAGGTTACCGTGAAAGTATCATTGTCCTGAATTTGTTTTCCGTCCTTTGTAACTTTGCTCAATGTATAACCATCATCTGTTTCACTGATTTCCACAGAAATGCCACTGAGCACAGGCAGAGAGCCACGGTTAAACGGAATAAAACCTCCCTCATAGCCTTCTACAAAGTTTTTAACTGTCTCTTTCAGTTCGGCTCCGCTCATCTTGCTGCTATAAGCAGAAAGACCATTTGGCATGATCATGTCCCCTGCCATTTTTTCAGTATATCCGGCTTTCAGCACGTTTCCCGTAAAGCTGTTTCCGGTCGCGATCAGCACATCTGACCCATAGATGCTGCGCAGAGTGTTTGCCATAACAGAATATGTTGCATTTCCTCCACTGCTGTGGAAATGGTTGGAATAAGACTTCTGTGAATCCAATACCACTTTCTCAGAAGTGGATTCCTCCTCAAGAAGCTGGGTATTAAATGACTGATAAGCCTGCCCCGCATTGTATTCTCCTGAGATCATTTTAGACACCACATCCTTGGAAACAGAGAAGAAGTCATTTGACGCAATGCGGATATACATATGGTTTTCTTCGATCACAGGTTTCACATCTTTTAGATATTCCGTAAGCTTAAGATCCACATCCTGGCTGTAACTCAACAAATCCTGTCCATCACTAATAATCCTGTTCTGTGCATCCTCTGAAAGCATTGTACTCAATACCTTCATTGCTTTCTTTCGACGTGTCTCATCCTGCGTCAGATCGCGATTTAAAGCCACCTGGAAATATGGTGTAGTCATAATCCACTTTTCACCATTATCCTGAAAGAATGGAAGAAAAGTTGTGTTGATGCCCTGATCCTGAAACATTTTTACACCTGCTGAGCTGCCAAAGTACATGGCAAGCTTGCCACTTTGATACATCTCAACGATATCATCATAATTCCTGTCCAGATCATCCTGATTTAGCCCTATATCCTGGATAAACTGTTCCATCCGTTCAAAAGCCTCCGGCCAGACGGTATCGTCCAGACCTTCTCTCTTTGTACTTTCCGGGTCACTGTAGGTCATCCGCCACTTGCGTCCGTCTACAGAAGACAGCTCTGAAGCAGACAATCCCTGCAGTGTTTCCATACAGGTGTAATCATAATAATAGTCTGCAGTAAACCCACGGATTCCCACTTTGTCAAATGCCTGGCAGGCAGAAACAAAGCTTTCATAATCTGTTGGCAACGGGATATCATATTTTTCAAAAAGGTCTTTGTTCACTACAAAACCATGGGCATCTGCACATACCGGAAGCCAGTTTACGCTTCCATCCTCGTTCCTGAAATTGCTGAGATATGTATCATAGACAGCACCTGCCTCATTGGTTGTGGAAAGATCCATCAGGCTGTCTTTCAGCGGACTTGCATCATGCAGTGAAAAACGACAGCAGGTTATAATATCCGGCAATCCACCATTTTCATTCAGAAATTTGTAGAAATCCAGATCATTATTTCCTACGACAAATTCAACGTTGATATCCGGGAGCTGTTCCTGGATATACGGTGCATATTTTTCATACAGGCTTGTACTCCATAAGTACACCGTGATCGTTTCTGCATCTTCTTTTTCCGCACTCTTTCCGCCACAGCCTGACAAAAGTGATATAGCTGTCACCATCACTAAAGATACAGACAAAACCTTGCTCCATTTTTTCTTTTTCATTACAAGTCCTCCTAATAATTATTATAGATACGTCTATGAAATAACACCGAAAAAAGCACTGCCAGACAGACAGTGCACCTCATTTCATGTAACTGGCAGCCATTTTACAGGCCCTGTAGCTTTGCGTCCCAGACTTTCATCTGGTTTGCCGATTGTCCTTTTTAAACTTTTAAACTTATGCAAAAAAACTGATTTTATTATACTATAACGCTCTACTGTACACAAGAAAAACATTACCGTTTTAACGTTCAAAAACAAAAAAAGAACAGCTGATACATATACCGAACTGTTCTCCTACTTCCGAAGTCCACGCAACATTGACATTACTGTTTCCTGCTCATTTGTACTCAGATCGTTCCATATCCCTAGAACTTCTTTCTGTTTCTCTACATCCTGCAAGCCCAGATAAAACTAACACACAAAGACTAAGTAATAGTACTCTTTTCAAACTTATAATCCCTTTCCAAGTTCATATGCTTTCTTCATCACATCCGCATGACCAGCAGCTGTATTTGCAGCATCAATTCCACCGCCACTTACTATGCCTTTTAAGGATGCCTTTTCAAAACAGTCTACCCAGCCTTGCAGACCATTGTAGGCTTTTTCAAATGCACTTTCATCATTCTCAGCGGCAGTTGCAATCATATAAATATCTCTGAATGAATAATCTGTCGAATATAAAGGATTCAATCTATCAAGAAGTGTTTTCATCTGACCGCACATCTCATAGTAATAAATTGGTGTTGCATAGACAATGACCTCCGCATCCTTTACTTTTGCCATAATATCTGCAACATCATCCTTCAATACACACATTCCAGTCTTCTGACAGGAAAGACAACCGATACAATATTTTATATCTTTTCCTTTCAAAGAAAGAAATTCCACTTCATGCCCAGCTTCTTTTGCTCCCTTCGCACATTCATTTGCAAGTATATCAGAATTGCTGCC
>NZ_CDRRQK010000056.1:0-3805 GCF_977044405.1 Dorea sp. | reverse complement strand
GATTATGCACAGTTCGTTTTATTTCAAATGGAAATCCATTATATGCAACCGCCTGCGTTAAAAACATCCTTATTGCTGATGTCGTATCAGTTCCAAGATCTTTAAAAAGCTGATCTGATTTATTTTTCAAGTCATCGTCTACCCTGATCTGAATTGTACTTGCCATTTTAGATACCTCCTTTTTTCTTCATTATAATGCCATTTCATTACTAATTCAATACAATTGTATTGATATTCCACTTATTTCTACGCACTTATCCAAGATAGTAGATATGGAATCTTGAATAACTTCGTACCATTTCTTAACAGTTTTTGTATCAAGTTCCAAAAATAATTTTCAGCATATACTTCCAATACGAAAAATTTTTCAAGTACTTTCACTAATTTCGTTGCTGCTTCTTCCACTGAAGAGAAAACTCCACAGCCCACATTTAAATGTGGAAATCTAAAGAAGAAAATATGAAAAAACGAAATGGATATTTTGTCCACATGTGGGAACAAACCACGAAATAAAATTAGAAAAATACAAGATTAAAAATTTTCCTCTGTATTGTCCAAACTGCAAAAGAGAACCTTTAATTGAAGTTAAAGAGAGATTTTCTTCGTAAACCGCTGTTTATCGCTTCCGGGTAACAAAAAAGCACCGTATTTCTACGACGCTTTTATCTTGCTCGGAAGATATCGAGCAAGGGAACGCTATTCAATTATTTGTTGTACTTTTTCTTTCTGCTGACAACCGTTGTACCGATGGCTGCACCGCCGCTGACGAACAACAGGGCAATCCACAAAGCAATGTTGCTTGTGTCACCGGTCTGCGGACTCTTATCGGATGTTCCATGTTTGGTACTGGCAGGTTTTTTCTCAAGAGCAGCAATCGCATCTTCGATAGTCTTTGCCATCTTGTCTAATTCGGATTGCTCCGTAATATTTTTACCACGGACAACAGCATTGACGGCAGCTTCCACGGCAGTGAAGTCCTTGTACTGGCTTTTTCGATCCCTTTTTATTGGAAAACAGCTCGTCAATAGAAATATCAAACAAAGCAGAGATTGCCATAATATTTTCAATATCGGGGATGCCTGTGTCCGTTTCCCACTTTGTAACCGCCTGCCTCGATACGCCGAGCTTTTCTGCTACTTTGCGTGGCATTTTCCATATTATCTCAAGTGTTTTACTATATTTGAATAATCCGGGGTAAAATCCATCAGCTGTCCGGTATATGGAAATCACAATTCCGTTTTAATGAAAATCATGATTCCGTCAAAAAAGAAATCACTTTATATTCAAAACCTTATAATGAATGTATGCACCTAATGGTGTAAATTCATTACAAGGAGGTCTCAATTATGACCAAATATCGAGAAATCATCCGGCTTACCGGACTAGGCTTTTCTCAACGCAACATCATGGCAAGCTGTGGTGTTGCTCAGAAAACTGTAGTCAAAGTTCAAAAACGTGCCAGAGAATTAAACCTTTCTTGGCCACTTGATGAATCTATGACGGATGCTGAACTTCAAAGACTCATGTTTTCTAAAGAAAGTTCAATATCGAAAAACAAGCGTATGCCAGACTACGACTACATCCACAAAGAACTGCTCCGCAACGGAGTCAGTAAAAAACTCCTGTGGACTAAATATATGGAGGACTGCCGTGCCAACGGTGATGAGCCGCTCATCAGATCAACATCACAAGCATTGATGCTGAGCATCCCTTTCCAAGCTCCATCAAAAATTTCTGTAAATTGGAAAGAATCCTTTTCTCAAGGTCACTCTCTGTAAAATCTGCATTCTGAGAAAAACCTAAAAAATCCGCAACTACTGGATTTTTGATGAACTCCAACTTATCATTTTGATACGGTGCAGTCAGTTTCTTCATTTCACTTTCTACAAACTCTTTTTTCTGAGTCCCCAGCATACGGTAATAATACTGAGAAGAAATGTTTCTCTGCAAAGTACGAACACTCCAAGTCTGTTCTGCGGCTTCTTTCGCATACCAGTCACAAGCTTCAGGGTCTTTGACCTGTAATAATGTTCTATAATGCGACCACGAAAGCAGAACGCCGGATTGTCTCCACGCCGTGTCGACAATTTCAGGAAAGGTTTTATAAAACTTCAGACAATGCTATAAATTACTTCTATCATATCCTTTTCCATATTGCTGAGTCAGTTCTTTAGAAATTTCTTTACTACCTCTAGCCCATACTCCGAGCGTTCATCTCCACCTAATTCTTCTTCTGCTATTCTGTAACCAATCAACCAATTTCTCTGCACGAGCAATGTATTGACAGCCTGATATGCAGCTTTTTGTGAGGACTAGATAATCCCACACATATCCTTTAAGATGTCATCAGTTTTAACAACATTATCCATAAAACTATTTTGACCGAATTTTTCTAATTGATTCTCCATAGCCATCACTCCTTGGAATTTTCTAATTACTTCTTGAATTTATATTTTCCTTTTCCGTGACCGGATACCGGTTCAATAATATCTGCCTGTACCAAATTGGAAAGAAGTTTGGAAGCACCTGAACTTTTCAGCTCAAGAATCCCCATAACGGCACTTCTTCCAAACACCTCTTCAAAGCCAAACTCTTCAAAGAGTCTATGGATATGAACCATCGTTTTTGCCGAGAAATCGCTGCCTTTTTCAGAAAGTACACTTTCAATATCCACTTTTTCATTCTCAATGTCCACTTTTGCATCCCCAATGTCCACTTTTTCTTCGTTTAAAAGTCTACTTATATGAAGATTTCGATTATGAAGTTCATTTTTTTCGTTCAAAAGCAGATTTCTGAGAAACGCTTCCAGATACTCTGTTGTTTCGTGAATACCTTTTTGCAGGTTCGTATAGTTTGCACGGACAAGTGCATTTCTGAAATACCACGCATTTTCTGCAAAAATATCATTGGTTGCCGAGAACCCAAGCGTCCTTAAATATTTGATGAAGAATACTGCCGTTGTTCTCGTATTGCCTTCCCCGAAAATATGGATTTGCCATAACCTTGAAACAAATACCGCAAGATGATGGATAATCTCGTCCATTGAAAGTCCTTTGTAGCTAAAATCTTTCTCCTGCAAAAAATCGTATTCAAGTGTAGCTCTCAGTTCGGACGCACTACCGTACATAACGGTTGCTCCATCAAGCACCCATTCTTTCTTTGTGATGTTGTAATCTCTAATCTTTCCAGCGTGTTTATAAATTCCCTGAAAGAGTTTGCGATGGATAGAAATATACTCATTTGGAGAAAATGAAAACGCTGTTTCGGAAAGAATTTCTGCAATACGGGACGAAACCTTATCAGCTTCTTCAGTACGCTCATCATCGGACAAATGCACTGGTCTTTCTTCATAATAGCTGTCGATAAGACTCTGTGCTTCCTTTATCGTGATTTTGCCTTCAATATTCTGAATTGCAGTATCAATCAAATATTTAGATGGTTTGAGTCCATCCACTGCCTGAAGTCCGATTGCCGTACTCCAAGCATAACCCTTATGAGCTTTATCCGGTTCAGACTCCCTCAAATATTCCTTAAACGGATCTTTTTCCATATCCACTACCTCGCTTCATAGTCTTATAATTCAATCTTACCTAATTTGTGCAGACCGTCTGCACAAATTCAAAACTGCACTATTCGCTTTCCTGTAAAATGCTCACTTTTTTCTTTATTATGCTTTGCGTCCGACAATAAGTCAACGTGTTTTGCTCCTCATGTATTACATTTTATTTTTTATAATTCATCTCTGAAATTTTCAAGATATTCATCCACAATCTCTGTATTGACCAGAACAACTCTCTTCACATGA
>NZ_CDRRQK010000055.1:0-2813 GCF_977044405.1 Dorea sp. | reverse complement strand
CAGGGTTTTAATGAATCTTTCTTCCAATGCGATTAAATACAATCATTTTCATGGAACAGTGAATGTTCATTGCGAAGAATTATCGGATGATGGGAATATGGCTGTTTTTCAGTTTGTATGTTCAGATACCGGTCTTGGTATGAGTAAAGAATTTCAAAAACATGCGTTTGATGTTTTTGCGCAGGAAGGCAAACAGTCAACTACAACATTCAGTGGCTCCGGCCTGGGACTTTCAATTGTTAAAGATATTGTTGAACTGATGGGTGGAACGATAGAACTGGAAAGCGAAGAAAATGTAGGAAGCACGTTTACGGTTACGGTTTCATTTGAGATAGATCATTTGGTTGAAAATAATGATTCACAGAAGGACAGCTGCCCACAGAGCATGGATCTGTCAGGAAAATGGGTGCTTCTTGTTGAAGACAATGCCATCAATATGGAGATTGCCCATGCAATCCTGGAAGAGGAGCATCTGAATATTACAGAAGCGAAAAACGGAAAAGAGGCACTTGAAATATTTCAGAATTCCAGGATGGATGAGTACGATGTCATCATCATGGATGTGATGATGCCGGTCATGGATGGACTGGAAGCAACAAAAGCAATCCGTGAGTTGGAACGTGAAGATGCCAAAAAGATCCCGATCATTGCCATGACGGCAAATGCTTTTGAGGAAGATAGAAAAGCTTGTCTGGATGCCGGGATGGATGAACATATTGCAAAACCCATTGATATTGAGAAACTAAGAGCGGTCATTCTTTCTGTATTGAATAAACAGGAAAACTGACAGACTGGGAAGAACAACAGCATAAGCAAGTAGCGAAAGCGGATTGCAAATGTCCGCTTTAATGGATCATAAGAAGAAATGAATGAACAGAAAGATAGAAAAACGGATAAGAAAAAAAGATAAGACAAAAGGATTCTATTTGAGTATTATAGCATTTGTCATGCTGCTTTTTGTACTGGTTTTTGTTTATGCGTCGGAAATTGTATGCCCGTTATGAAGGAAAAGCAGTCATAAATTATGCACTCAACAAGGAAGAAAAACAATGGCTGGATACACATAAAAATTCAATCCGTGTAGGATATCTAAAGGACAATCTTCCTTTTTGTGGTGAAGAAAATGGGAAACTTACAGGAATCCTTGGAACTGTTCTGGATACTGTTCAGGAAAAATATGGAATCACGATCAAGGAAGTTCCCTGTTCCACGGGAGTACAGATGAATGAAGTGGATGATGACAGGTATGAATGCTCATATTACGAAACCAATTGATATAGAAACAATACTTACTGTTTTGAATCAAGTGTTTGGAACTCCAGAAAATCCGCACAGATAATGGAAATAAGGAACTAAAAATATGGATAAAAGACAAAGAAAACTGATTGTAGATGATGCGAAATTCAACTGATTTTACTTATTGATGATTAAGATTGACTATTTATAGGGTATGGTGAATAATATCTAGATTTGTGTGTTTTACATTATAAATAAACGAATGTAATTTGAATTAAAGCTGTAAAAATTCACGTTGAATTTTACAGCTTATTGTGTATAATAAAAGTAGTAGAAATGATATGAAATCATGGAAGGAGCTGAAAGAATATGGCAAATATTTTACCAGTGTCTGATTTGAGAAATTATAATGAAGTTCTGAAGAACTGTCATAAAGGAGAACCGGTATATCTGACAAAGAATGGCAGAGGACGTTTTGTAGTTATGGATATTGAAGATTACGAGCGTGACCGTTCAGAAAAAAAGCTTCTGATGAAGCTGCAAGAAGCTGAAGAAGCAGTGAAAGACGGTGAAGGTTGGCTGAATCTGGACGAACTGAAAGTACTTGTGGGGGAATAAGATGTTAAAACTGCGGATCAATCCGATTATTGCAAAGGATCTGAAGAATATTCGGGATTATATTGCCGAAGATAATGAAGAATATGCTGCAAAGACCATAAAGGAAATTTACGGTAAATTTGAGAATCTTCAGCTGTTTCCGGGAATGGGGTCAGACCTTTCAAAGCGAGTCAGCTTTTGGACAGACTATAAATATGCGATATGGGAAGATTATGTGATTATCTACAAGGTAAGCAACGAGTATGTAGAAATATATCGTGTTATCAACCAATATCAGGACATTACGAGAATTTTTGATTGATAACAGAAATATGATAACAAATTGATAACACCGTTCAGTACAGCCCGTGGACTTTGTACAGTGGAACACATATAGCAGATATCATTGGAAAAATTGCAAAAGAGCATAATGTTCCGGTAACATTGCTGTGTGATACGAATCATGTCCTGTCATCAGATTATAGTGAAGTTATCGTTGTTGGTGCAGGAGCAGATGCAGTAGATTATAAACTGATCAGTATCTGTCATAAGGGCGATATTGTCGTATCACAGGACTATGGTGTTGCTGCAATGGCGCTGGGAAAAGGTGCTTATGCCAAGACCAGTAAAATGTAGAAAAGTCTGCCATTTTCCGGATGTTTATAGTCAGGAACAGTGTGCAGTATTTATGCAGATTGCAAGAACAACAGTTCAGCGAATTTACGAGAGTGCCAGGAAGAAAATTGCAGATGCACTTATTGGCGGATATCCACTTAGAATCGAAGGTGGAGATTTTAAAATTTGTGATGGTCAGAATAGCAACTGTGGACTTGGCGGATGCTACAAACAGGAGCTCTATCAAAAGTATGCATTAGAAAAAGGAGAAGGTATGATGAGAATAGCAGTAACATATGAAAATGGACAGATTTTTCAGCATTTTGGACACACAGAAGCATTTAAGATTTATGATGTAGAAGAAG
>NZ_CDRRQK010000054.1:0-2893 GCF_977044405.1 Dorea sp. | reverse complement strand
CGATTGTCAGTTTATAGAGCCATGTAACCAGAAGGTCTGTCTTACCTGCAGTTGAAGAAAGGTTTGTTACCGGATCTCCTCCTGAAAGAAGATAAATAACATTGAAGTTATTGACATTTCCTGTAAAAGTCACAATCAGATATGGTGTTGTCACATACAGCATGTACGGCAGTGTAATCTTTGTAAATGTCTGAAATGCATTTGCACCATCCACTTTTGCAGCTTCATAAAGTTCTTCTGGAATGTTCTGAAGTACTCCGGTCAACTGAAGCAGTGTATACGGCACACCTACCCAGATATTGATGATAATAACAGTTACTCTGGCCCATGTCGCATCTGTAAAAAATGGAAGGCTTGCATCACTTGCAATCAGTCCTATATTTCTGAGAAGTACGTTGATTGCTCCTTCCGGCTGTAACATAGTACGCATGATCAAAAGGGATACAAACATCGGCACTGCACAGGAAAGGACATAACAGAATCTCCAGAATCCTTTTGCTCTTGTTCCCTTTCTGTTGATCAGAAGGGAAAGGATCATTCCGAAAATATAGTTGCTGAAAGTTGCAAAAAACGCCCAGACAATCGTCCATCCAAGAACCGACCAGAAAGTACTTCCCAGAATACTTCCTGAATCAAATAATGTCTTGAAGTTATCAAGTCCTACCCAGTCAAACAGCATCAGATGATTTCCAATACGGCTGTAATTAGTAAACGCCATACAGATCATGAATACCAACGGAAGTACAGTAAATACAAAGATGAATGCTGTCGGTGGTGTCATAAACAAACGATACAGATTCTCATGCAGAAGAGACTTTAAATCTTCTGCAAATGTATTCACATGCATTCCTTTTTTCTGAAGACACTCTGCTTTATATGCACTTTTCAGGGTTCCTCTCCATACCAAAATCATAAGAATCGTCAGCAGGATTGTCGTCACCCCATAAAGTAGAATCAGAACGGACTGATCCCCTTTCGTGTAAAGATAAATTTGCTTTGCTTCATCCCACACCTCTTGCTGCTTTACAGTTCCAAGTGTCCGAAGACCGCCGATAAATCCGATTCCATTTACCGCCATAAAGACGATGTAGGCAATTTCAATTGCCAGATACAAAAGTCCTTTGATAATCTGACCATGTACGATATTTCCAAATCCCATCAGGACCATGGAAAGCTTAGTCTCTAATCCACCCTTTTTTACTGCATTTTTGCAGGTATATGGCGTTGGAAATTCATTGATTTTTTTCTTAAATATACTCATTCCACTCACCTCTTAATTGATTCCATTGCTGTTCATTGCTTCATTCATTGCTTCTGTCTGTTCTTCAGCATTTTCATGTGTCACACTCTTGTTACGAATTCCTTTTCCCATATTCTCGACCGGTGTCCAGCAATTAGTCATGGATGCCACGAACGGCTGAAGTATCGATGTATTGTTAAAGGTATCATTCTGTGCCTGAACAAGCGGATCAGATGCAATATCTTTTTCTTTCAAAAGTTCTGTATTACATGGAATCACGGTTCTCATCTTGTAGTGTGCTCTCTGTGCATCACTTCCACCCAGATAAACGGCAAGCGCAACTGCCTGTTCCATATATTCACTATGCGCATTAACTCCGATTGCCTTTGAACCAGCGTATGCAAGCATCTGCTTTTCCTCTCCGTTAATTGTATAAGTTGGAAGAGATCTAACTCCCATGTTATCTCCAAGTGCTTCTTTAATCGCATTTACATCCCACGATCCGGTAAACATTGCCTTCACACTGCCATCACGAAGTCCTGCAAGAGCAGATCCGTCTGCATCAATTATAAAATTGGGATTTGCTGCTAGATCAATTGCATAATTAGTTGCATCCACTGCTTTTTCTCCTGCAAAATCAACTCCTTTTGACTCGTCTGTTCCATCTCCAAACAAGGTACATCCATTTCCCAGATAAAATGCCGGAAGATACCATGAATTGATAAGAGGAAAGGATACTGTTCCTTTTTCCAGCATTGTATCCAGATTTTTCACATCTTCTTCTGAAAATACAGACTTGTCATAAAACATATACCAGGTATTGGTTGTAAACGGAACCCCGTAAAGTTCTCCGTCAACCTTTAGCGAATCTAAAAGTTCCTCAGAGTTGGTTGATTCAATCTCTTCTTTATATTTTCCACCAAATTTTGCTACTGCATCCGCATCTGTAAGCGATGTAATCCTGTCGTTTGCATACATAAATACATCT
This sequence comes from Dorea sp., assembly GCF_977044405.1. Classification (NCBI taxonomy): domain Bacteria; kingdom Bacillati; phylum Bacillota; class Clostridia; order Lachnospirales; family Lachnospiraceae; genus Dorea; species Dorea sp. The sequence continues at coordinate 665 of NZ_CDRRQK010000054.1, read as the reverse complement.
GCACTTGCTTCCGGATCCTGCGCCACCTGATCTGCTGCTGTTGCTTCATCAGCTACTCCATAGACAAATGTAATATCCCATTCCGGATGCTCTTTTGCAAAATTATTGCACATTGTCTGAAGCCATTCTCCACTGTCTCTTGACTGATCTTCTGATGGAGACCATACCATCAATCTGACTTTTTCTGAGCCTTTATCCGCCGTACTATTCCCACATCCGGTTAGTCCTGCTGCCACCAGAGTTACAGTCATGATTCCTGTTAGAAATGTTGCCAGTCCTCTTTTCATCATCTTTCTTCCTTTCATCTATTTGTTTCGTATTGTTTCGTTGAGCTTAATATACGTCTTTTTCATTTTTTCGTCAATCTTTTTTCAATCAATCACTTATTTTTATTAAATTTGCACATTTTATCTCATTCTTTTTTGTGTAATATTTTTTATTTTTACGTTATCGAAACTTATCTAAATTTTTATTTTTCCTATAGTTCATTGCTTTTTACTATATCATTGTATATAATAAAAGAAGTATTATTTTCCTACTTTATGAAAGGATCACAAATTATGACTACAATCCAGGATATTGCTGATAAAATGGAGATTTCCAAGAGTACTGTATCCAAAGCACTCAATGATGCTCCTGATATCAGCGAAACTTTACGGAAACAG
>NZ_CDRRQK010000053.1:0-3031 GCF_977044405.1 Dorea sp. | reverse complement strand
TGAATACATATGCCGCAAGCAGACACAGTGGAATTCCGATACACCATGTGCCGATAATATCAATAATCATAATGATTTTGGTGTTGCCGCCACTTCTTATAATGCCTCCGCCAAGTATCATATTTTCCACCTTGACCGGAGCATACAAGGCAAATACGATAAGCAGTATCTTTCCAAGCTCTTTTACGCTGTCATCAACACGATAGAATCCGGTATATACTCCAGCCAAAAGAATGAGCAAAGCCGATACAGTTACTGCACCAAATAAGCCTGCATACATAATCTTCTTTGATTCTGTGTAAGCCTCATCATATTCTTTCCGGCCAAGTCTTTTGCCGACCATCACACCGGCAGCCGCTGACAATCCACTAAGTGCCCCTACGATAAGTCCCTGAATCGGACCGGTAAGTGTATAAGCTGCAAGGTTTGATGTGCCAAGATGCCCATAAACAGCAGATTCCACATTTTGCCCGAGACTCCATAAAAATTCACTGATCAGAATCGGCATAATCATTATTAGATAATCCCAGAGTGTGATTTTTTTAAAATGTAGAGATAATACCGGTTTATCTCCATCTTTTCTGATACATAAGATAAATCCGATAACAATAAATACCAGGTTAAACAACTGCGAAATAAGTGTGGCAATCGCAGCTCCTTTTATTCCCATACATGAAAATCTAAATTTTCCAAATATCAGCAGATAGTTCAGTCCTGTGTTTACAACAACTGCTCCAAAGCTTGCAAGAAATGGTATTGTGGCATGTTCTTTACAGCGCAGCCAGGAGGATAAAATATTGCTGACAGCCATTGGAAGATAAGAAAATGCTATGATTCTAAAATAAACCGCACCAGTATTTATAATACTCATATCTTTTGTATACAGTCCAAGAATCTGCGACGGAAAAACTTCGGCTGCAAGCAGGAACAATGCAGATATCACAATTCCGCAGATGAGGCTCACATCAAAACTGCACCATGCTTCTTTTGTTTCTTGTGCACCAATGAACTGAGCAATTAATATTCCCGCAACCGTGCTTACCGCACCGATCACCACTGAAAAAATCAGTGAAAAATTACCGCATAATCCAACTGCCGATATATTTGTCTCGCCTAACTGTCCGATCATGATCTGGTCAACAATTGAAAATGATGCCTGCAGCATACTTTGCAATGTGACAGGAATTGCAATTTTACACAACGATTTCATGAACTTAGACATTATAATTTCCTCGTACTTTCCCTTTTTATCAAATCAACCGGTAACACGATTTCTGTCTTATATTCTGCTCCATCGCGCATTGCCTCCAGACATTCAATTGCTGCTTTCGCCCTTAAGCTTGCTTCCTGATGAATCGTTGTGAGGGAAGGATTGCTTTCCTTGCTTGCTATGTTATCATCAAAGCCAATCATCTGGATATCCTCTGGAATCCGAATGTTCTTTCCTTGTAAAAACCTCATAAACTCAAGTGCATAAAAATCGGATACTGCAAAAACAGCAGTAACATTGTTTTTTAACAGCTGCATATAGTTATCATCATAAAAGCGAATTCTTTCCTTTTCTGTCTTTGGTATCTCCCATCTATAGGTTTCTCCCTGTTCAAAGGCTTTGCGAAATCCTTCGATGCGCTCTTTATCCATGCAGATGAAATTATCTGCTATACATAATGCTTTCTTATGTCCCAGTTCTTTGAAATATTTCCCGGCCTGATAGCCGCCGTCATAATGATCAATGACCAGATTTACTACCTTTGAGCATTTTTCAAAATAGCCATCATACACGACAAATGAAATCCTCATCTGATTTCTAAGGTTTTCATAATCAGCTTCACAAAATCCAATCAGAATCAGTCCATCCATATTCCACATGGATGCAAATACCGGAATCTCTCTGATATCAGATGTTGTTTTTATCATCAGAAAATATCCTTTTTCATTAACCTCATGGGAAAGGGCATTCAGCGATGACATCACAAATCCATCCTCTAAAACCCGGCCCTCATACTTTTCATGGTCATTCACCACTACCCCAATGATTCTTGAATTATTTCTCGCAAGCAAAATGCCAGCCATGTTCGGGATATATCCTGACCTTTCAAGTTCCTGCTGGACGCGTTTTACCGTCTCATCTGAAATCTTTTCTGTTTTGCCGTGAATCACTTTTGAGACAGTAGCAGTACTAAGACCTAACGCATCTGCAACATCTACGATTCTAACCCTGTTCTGTGTCATTTTCATTCCTTCTTCTACGATATTATGATTATATGGTACATTATAAATGTGGGATTTACAAAGGTTAAGCGCATAACCCATTACAAAATTTGCATTTGATTTTTGTGAATTTTTACTATTATATTACACATTTTCCTCGGGCTACTATTCACCTTCTTGTCTTAGTACCCTCTTGGTTACAGTTCACTCCCGTGCCAATCAGTGTAATAATTGATATTGTGGAGGGGACAGTAACCCCTCTTTGTCTTAGCATACAAGACAAAAAGTAAAATATAATTGACATTATGAAAAAGAAGTGTTACTTTATAAATGGAGGTGAACATAAATTGGCAAAAAATATTGCGATTAAAGTGGCAAGGGCTCAAAAGGATATGACGCAAAAAGTCTTAGCAGAAGCTGTTGGTGTTTCAAGGCAAACGATAAATGCTATCGAAAAGGGAGAATATAATCCGACAATAAAACTGTGTCGTAAAATTTGTCGCGTATTAGATAAACGTTTGGATGATTTGTTCTGGGAGGATGAAGAGGATGAAAATTAGAAAAATGAAAAGTAATTTAGATGAACGCCAGGAACTAAAACTTCTTAAAATTGAACATAATGGATGTTGGATTGCTTTTTGGGGATTGCTGATTGTAATGGCAATACAAATGATAGTTGGGAATGACAGTATCAAGAATCTTGCCGGAGAATGGGTTGTATTTATGAGTCTTGCATTATATCTTTCAATTGATTGTATGCGAAATGGAATTTGGGATAGAAAATTGAAACCGAATCTCAAGACAAATATCATAATCAGTA
>NZ_CDRRQK010000052.1:0-3838 GCF_977044405.1 Dorea sp. | reverse complement strand
GAGAATACCTATCAGATTACATTTATCTTAAGCGGTACGGAGGCAAAAGGCTCCATGGCAGCAAAGACGGTCAATTACACGGAAAATGTAACACTTCCAAAATGCGGATTCACATGCAAAGGCCACTCCTTTAAGAGATGGTACACCGTGGATAAGAAGGGCAAGAAGACTTATTACTCTGACCGGCAGAAGGTGTCGAAGCTGACCGATGTGAATGGAGGCGTTGTGACACTCTATCCGGAATGGGAGGCAAATGTGTACAATGTTACATTTGACTATGGTGACGGAAGAGCGAAGACAGTTAGAAAGACCAAATACGGTGATAAATACCAGTTCCCGTCAGATCCGACTCGTTACGGCTGGGAGTTCAAAGGCTGGAAAAAAGAAGGATCCAACACAGCATTTGACATGAGTACGAAAGAGCTGCAGCTTCAGGACGCAAAAAATATTACCTTATACGCAAGCTGGAAAGCAAATTCTTATTATATTTACCAGCCATCGGATTATGGAAACACTTACCGGGTGAATGATGATGGCAAGACGGCAAAATTCACCTTCTATGTAGACGGAAATCAGACGAAAGTGCCGACAACCGGAGATACTGGACAGGATCCGGCAGTTTATCATATGAATATGACCAATCTTTCCTACGATGCGATCCACCAGAATTTCTCATCTATGGAGGTCATGGTGCTGTATAGGACTAAGAAAATTAAAGATGGTTATTCGGATCTTAAGATTTCTTATCATACAAGATCTGACAATAAAGATCATAATGACTGGCAGGTTCACACCGAGGATCTGGATAAGAATAATGGTAAGATGAGAATATGTGATTACTATCTGATGGTTGACGGTAAAATTGATGTAGACAGCCTGACATTGGAATTTGACGCTCACGGAGATAAAAGAGATGAATACGATCTTAGTAGTCTGAGTGTGTATGTATTTTTCAGATAAGAGGGGGGAAGAGCAGATGAGAGAAAAAGCAGGAAAAAATAAAATACTTATTGTCATTATCATCTGTCTGTGTGCGGTCATCATTGCGGGATTGATTTATTTCCTGAAATTGAAAGGAGGTTCAGATTCGGCTTTTAAGCCGGATCTGGATCCAAATGCAAAGACGCAGACGGCAGACGATACCGGGGAAAAGCCGACAGGAATCCGGATACCGGGCTATCCGACCATTACGATCGAGGCAGACAAAAAAGACGTGCAGATGAACCTGATGAATCCGGAAGGAAACCCATGTTACTTTACATTTGAAATCGTGCTTAACGACACAGATGAGACGATTTACACATCGAAGATGGTGGAGCCGGGGAAGGCGATTACAGAGGTGGCATTAGAGAAGGCACTTGCAGCGGGAGAATATCCGGCGACCATCAAGATTACGACCGCATCACTCACCGATGGTTCCGCCATGAACGGGGCAAATGTAGAGACGACAATCATTGCACAGTAACGGGAGGGAGAACGATGAAAAAGAGAAGTATAAGAACAGGAATTCTTTTTGCACTACTGACTCCGGTGCTGTTAATATGTGCAGAAAATCCAATCTATGCAGCCACCACCCAGACGGCGGGAAGCGCGACAGTCAGTTATCATGTGGACCCGGCTTACCAGGTGACGATCCCGGTAGATACAAGCATGCGGTTCAATGAGACAGAAACCTCTTACGGGAACATTGTAGTAGAGCAGGCGCAGATTGAGGATGGAAAATGTATCCAGGTGTCATTGTTATCTGATCTTAACTTAAAGAATTCTAACAATTCAAAGGCAGTGATTCCTTATCAGATTTTGGCGCAGGATGAGACGGGAAGCCGGCCATTTACATCAGCGCAGTATACAAAAGCCGGGGAAGTGACACCTCTTACTATCGCGATTAAAAAAGAAGACTGGAAGAAAGCGGCGGCCGGAGAGTACGCAGATACGGTGACATTTACGATATCATACGTGGACAAAAGTGAGTAAGGGGGCGTGCATATGAGGAAAAAGACAGAAAAATTGGATATCATTGTGGATAAAAAGACTGTCCGCATTACAACGGCAGTGTTTGTGACAGTGATGACTATGCTGGCTGCAATCGCAGCGATGTTTTTTATGACCATGTCCGTTCTGGCAGCAGATGCAGGAAGCTCATCGAATTCCCAGAGCACCATCAGTACAACCGTGCCGGACTCCCATAATATCCGTGTGGAAAAAAGTCACGCAGATGTAGTGATAGAAGGGGAAGAAGATCAGACGGAAGGCAACATAGATAACTTTGTTGTGGATCGTTTTGCCGAGCCGAAGATACGGATCACACCGGAAGAAGGATGGAAGGTTTCAAGGATTCTTCTGAACGGGGAAGACGTTACGGAACAGTTCCAGGACGGATATCTGACACTGGAAGAAGTCTGCGAGGATACGACACTGGTCATTGAGACAGCAGAAGATACCAGCGGCGGCGAAAGCAAAGACCCGGGCAAAGATAAGGATAAAGGAACACCGGGCGGTGGAAACGGACAGGACTCGGGCAAGAAAACTCCGATGAATAAGCTGAAGAACCGGATGGCAGCAGTCACAGGAGATGAAGCAAGACCGATGCTTTATGTGCTGGCAGCAATTGCAGCGGCAGTTGTAATCAGTGTGACGGTTATAAGAAAGCGGAGAAGATAAAAAGTTTAACGAAAATTTAACAGATAAGGGAGTGTCTGATTTATGCAAATTATGTAAAATAGGCACTTCATTTGTTGCTTGAAAAGCTCTGTACCAGATTGCATTTTACGCTGAAAAAGGTACATTTCGCGCTGGCAGGAAAAGACATATAGTAATCATGGTAAAATATTGAAATATATGGAGAAAAATTGGGAAAATATAAAGGAGGAACAAGAAGATGAAAAAAATGACCCGGGTCATTGTATTTATTATGGCTGCGATTATGGTGCTGAGTATGGCTCCACAGCAGGCAAATGCGGCAGATAATATTACAAAAAGTACAGTGGCGGATAGTGTGACGATCAACAACTGGCATGAGGCAAATGCCCTTGATGACAGTACGAAAAATGTGGGACGCATATGGACGGACAAATCTGTATCCACAGGGAACATCACACTTACAAGTAGACAGAACGATTCGCAATCAGCCACAATAACGAAAAGTACAAATTCTGATTTCCTGGTAGGACTTTCTGCGCTTTCCTCCACTGCAAAAATAGTAGGACAGACAACAGTCCCACTGGATATTGTGCTGGTACTGGACGTATCAGGAAGTATGAACGATCCTGTTGGACAGACAGACAGTACGAAACGGATAAAACGGCTTAAAGAAGCCGTGAATGAGTTTATTGACAGTTCCGCAAAGGAAAATGATAAAAGAGCTGATGCGAATAAACAGAGCCGGATTGCAGTTGTAAAATTTGCTGGAGAAGAGAGTGACAAGATTGGAAATGAACAATATCGTAAGGGTCAATATTGGTACAATTATACGCAGATTGTCAGTGAATATAAGGCATATACGAGTAGTGATAAAGCAGAATTGCAAGAAAAGGTGAACGCACTCGAGTCGGCTGGCGCTACTTTAGCAGATAATGCTATGAATCTGGCACAGAAGCTTGTAAATCAAAGCAAAACTGATGAAGCAGATAACACGAATCGAAAAAATGTAAAGCGCGTAGTCATATTTTTTACAGATGGAGTGCCGACAAGCTATAACGAATTTGATGAAGGTGTAGCAAAAAGCGCAATAAAATCAGCAAACTCAATAAAGAAAGATGCGGATATTTATACAATTGGTATATTTGCCAATGCAGATGCAAAGATCACAGGACATACAGGATCTGGAGAATGGACGGAT
>NZ_CDRRQK010000051.1:0-4284 GCF_977044405.1 Dorea sp. | reverse complement strand
AACTATATGTCGCCAAACGAATTCGAACGAGTGTATGAAAGAACAAACACTGAGCCTGAGCTTCTGGCAGGTTAAAATGAGGAGAAATTTCTCATTTTAACTTGTACTAAATCTTGACATAGGACCAATTTGATTCAGAAGAAGGAAGAAGACTGATGAACGAATGGGGAGTGCCGGAAGGATATGCATGCCAGGGATTTGTAATATTAGGATATATAGATGGCGAACAGCCGAAAAGCAAACCAAGAAAACCAGGAAGAATTAAAATTGTAGAATAGGTGATAAACAGATGGATTTAGCAACATGTTTAAAAAAAATGGAATTGGTGGGAGTGCTTGCGTTTGCAACAGTAGACAGTGAAGGAGCACCACAGATACGGAATATCAGTGCGATTCATTATGAGCCGGATGCACTCTATTTTTTCACCGCCAGAGGTAAAAATTTTTGTAAAGAATTAATGGAAGATGGCAGGGTTCAGATTCTTGCCTATACTAAATATAAAGAAATGATTCGTTTGTCGGGAAAGGCTTACGCAGTAGCAGAGAATGAACAGAAAAAATGGATGGATATCATTTTTGAAGAACAGCCATATCTTGCGAATGTATATCCGGGGGATACAAGAGAAATCGGAATTATTTTCTGTATTGATAAGGCAGAAGTGGAGTATTTTAATCTTGGCATAAATCCAATTTTCCGGGAGACATATATTCTGGGAAATGTAAGTGTAAAAGAAAAGGGATATTACATAACAGAATCCTGTATCGGCTGCGGGAAATGTATGAAACATTGTCCACAGAAATGTATCGAGAAAGGAACACCTTTTGTCATTCAGCAGGAGCACTGTCTGCACTGTGGAAACTGTTATGAAAACTGTCCGGTGAAAGCGGTGATCAGGAAATGAATCAGGATGAGAGAAGAAGATATTTGATTGAAGGATTACTGAAAGAACAGCCAGGGTATGCGAATATGCAAATTCCTCCTGAGACTGCCCAGCAAAAAATTTTGCTCAGATCGCTTATGAATATAAGAATGCCAAGAAAAATGGACCACGCATTTTTGCAGATTCAGGATGCGTACCTTTCAGAAGAAAATGAGAAGAAAGGTATTGTCACATTGGCAGATATCAGGGAGGCGCAGCCTGATCTTTCTATCTGGAAGGGCGATATTACAAGGCTTAAGGTGGGAGCAATCGTAAATGCAGCCAACAGCGGTATGACAGGTTGCTATCAGCCCTGTCATAACTGTATTGATAATTGTATTCATACCTATGCAGGAATTCAGCTTCGAAACTATTGCAATGATATGATGATAAAACAGAGACATGAAGAACCGACAGGGCAGGCAAAGATCACCCCGGCGTTTAATCTGCCATGTGATTATGTGATTCATACAGTTGGTCCAATTGTACAGGGAAGGCTGACAAAGGAACATGAACGCTTACTGATATCCTGTTATGAATCGTGTCTTAGGATAGCTGATGAGAATGAAGTGAAGAGTATTGCTTTTTGTTGTATTTCAACTGGTGTATTTATGTTTCCAAATAAAAGAGCAGCTGAGCTTGCAGTACAGACAGTAAAGCAATATAAAGAAAAGACAAAATCAAAGATAAAGGTGATATATAATGTTTTTGAAGAGGAAGATGAACGACTCTACAGGCAGTTACTCAGATAAGATATTACAGATAAAAGAAAAAATAAGGGAAGCAGATGCTATTATAATTGGGGCCGGTGCAGGATTTTCCGCATCAGCCGGTTTTGTGTATAATGGAGAAAGATTTGAAAAATATTTTTCGGATTTCAGAAAGAAATATGGATTTTCTGATATGTATGCAGGAGGCTTCTATCCATATAAAACATTGGAAAAACACTGGGGATACTGGTGCAGATATATCTATATCAACCGATATATGGATGCGCCAAAACCGGTATATCAGAACCTGTATGAATTGGTAAAAGGAAAAGATTATTTTGTCCTGACGACAAATGTAGATCATTGCTTTCAGAAGACAGGATTCGCTAAAAACAGAATCTTTTATACACAGGGAGATTATGGTCTGTTTCAATGTAGTGAGCCTTGCCATAAGGAAACCTATGACAATGAAGATGCGATTAAAAAAATGGTACTGAGTCAGGGGTTTCAGATAAAAGACGGGGAACTGCAAAAACCGGAAGACGGAGAAATAAAGCTTACGATTCCATCCAGCCTGATTCCATATTGTCCGCACTGTGGTAAGCCAATGAGTATGAACCTAAGATCAGATCAGACATTTGTTGAAGATAGGGGATGGCACCAGGCAGCAGAACGGTACGAGAAATTTATACAGGATCATAAAAAGCAGAAAATAGTGTTCCTTGAACTAGGTGTAGGATATAATACTCCCGGTATTATAAAATATCCGTTTTGGCAGATGACAAACACATTTCAACATGCATTTTATGTGTGCCTGAACCAGGGTGAAGCATATGCACCTGCAGAAATAACGAGAAAATCTGTTTGCATGAATGAAGATATCGGAGAGGTCCTGAAAGAACTTTAGACTTGTGATAAAGGACGGTCGTGAACGGAGAGAGTGTGTATGAAAAACTGTTGCAAAAAGGTCAGATAATGTCTAATGTTCATTACTAAAGTGTGATAAAATAATGAAAAATATCGAAATAATAAATACAATTCACAAGTTAGGAAGGAGCATTGTCAATATGAGATTAGAGGGAAAAGTAGCAATTGTAACTGCGGCAACTAGAGGAATTGGACTTGCATGCGTACAACGTCTGGCAAGAGAAGGTGCAACTGTTTATATCGGTGCGAGAAATATGGAACGTGCGGCAAATCGTGCAGAGGAATTAAACAAAGAAGGATGTAACGTGAAAACAGTATATAACGATGCAACCGAAAAGGAAACTTACCTTTCTATGGTAGAAGAGGTTATAAAGAATGAAGGAAAGATTGATATTCTGGTAAATAATTTTGGAACCTCGAATCCGCAGAAGGACAGAGATATCAAAACAACCGAGTACGAAGAGTATATCCGTACGATTGATACAAACCTTGCCAGTGTATTTATGACCAGTCAGGCGGTAATTCCGCATATGGCAGAAAATGGCGGTGGAAGCATTATTAATATTTCTTCTATCGGAGGTCTCCGCCCGGATATTTCCCAGATTGCTTATGGAACCAGCAAGGCAGCGATTAATTATCTGACGAAACTAATTGCAACACAGTGCGCCAGAGATAACATCCGCTGCAATGCTGTATTACCGGGAATGACAGCAACGGAAGCTGTATCTGGAAATCTGACACCGGAATTCCAGGAATTCTTCTTAAAGCATATTCCAATCAAGAGAATGGCGACACCGGAAGAGATTGCAGGAGCAGTAGCATACTTTGCCAGTGATGACGCTGCATATACAACAGGACAGATCATGGATGTATCTGGTGGATTTGGAATGCCAACGCCGATTTTTGGTGACATGATTGAAATGAAGAATAAGAGGTAAATAAAGATAAATGTAGAGTCTCCCGGGAATGAGCATAATTTCCCGGGAGATTTTTGCGTATATGCGATTAATAGGTAGAAAATATCTGGATGAGAATGTGAGAAAGTAAATTATGCATGATGGTGGAAATAAGTGGTAACTTCCATACGTAAGAATGTAACTATATGGAAAAATATCATGTGTTAAAATGTGAATTGTACAAAATGATGTGAAAATTATAAAAATAAGTGCCAAATTATCACAAATATCTAAATTGAAGAAAATATAAAAACAATGTTGACAATTCGTATGCCCTTGTGATATATTAATCTAGCTGTCGCGAGAGACAAGGCCGTGAGGTAACAGAGTCGACGCAGAAGACAGTATTACAGATATATAATAATAGAAGATATGCATGAGTAGGAATGCAAGAGTGTATGTTGAACAAGTTATATATCGGGAAATGATTCGGTATGAATTGTTTTTGAAAAAAAGGATAAAATAACAGTTGACAAACACAACTGATTATGATATTCTAAATAAGCTGTCGCTGAGACAAACGAATGTTTGAAACGAAGATAGCAATGATCGGTTGAAAAGTTGATCGAAAAAAAGTTTAAAAAGTTCTTGACAAACGTCAATGAATATGATAAACTAAATGAGCCGATTTTAAACGGCGAAACAAAAAAAGAACCTTGATAATTAAACAATAGACAACAACCCTGAAAATTCTAAAGAGAATTATTCAGAACAGACATTTAGATGTCGAACCTTAAAACAGTAAAGGGGATAAGAAAGCTAGTAGTTTTCT
>NZ_CDRRQK010000050.1:0-5104 GCF_977044405.1 Dorea sp. | reverse complement strand
TTCGTTGATCGTAGACGGCATCATTTCAGGAGTTGGCGGAATTCTGACATTTCTACCAAACATTTTCATTCTCTTCCTGGCCCTTGCGCTTTTGGAAGACAGTGGATACATGTCACGAGTTGCATTTGTCATGGACGATATTATGAGCAGTCTCGGATTATCCGGAAGAGCATTTCTTCCATTGTTGCTCGGATTTGGCTGTACCGTACCTGCAGTCATGGCTTCCCGGGCACTTGAAAATAAAAGAGACCGTTTTAAGACTATCCTGATCACACCATTTATGTCGTGCAGTGCAAGACTTCCGATCTATGTTTTATTTTCCTCTATGTTCTTTGGAAAATATGCCATGATCGTCTGCTATTCCATGTATCTGCTCGGCATCATTATCGCAATTACAACAGCATTTATCCTGTCCAAAATCGACGGAAGCAAAGCGACACATGCCCTGTTGATCGAATTGCCGGAATATAAAACTCCAAGTGCCCATACGATTGCGATTTATGTATGGCAGAAGATAAAAGATTATCTTACCAAAGCCGGAACTGTTATATTTATCGCATCCATCTTAATGTGGGCAATCTTAAACTTTGGTCCTCATGGATATGTAACAGATATTTCTGAAAGCTTTGGTTCTGTCATTGGACGCCTGATCGTACCGGTCTTTCAACCGGTCGGACTCGGATATTGGCAGATTATTGTAGCTTTGATCGCTGGTATTGCCGCAAAAGAAGTTGTTGTCTCCAGCTGCAGCGTACTCTTCGGAATTCAAAATATTACGACTGCCCACGGAATGACCGCAATGGTGGCTTCTCTTGGTGCCATTGGTTTTGGCCCGGCAAATGCTTATGCACTTATGACATTTTGTCTGTTATATGTACCATGCACAGCAACCATTGCAACGATTCATCGTGAGTTGCAAAGCTGGAAATCCACTGGTTTTATCCTGCTCTATCAGCTGTGTACTGCCTGGATCATAAGCTTTATAGTTTATCATATCGCAAGTTTGTTCTAAGCTCTTGTAATGGCCACTAAAAAAGAAGTATTCTGACTTTGAGTAAAATCTCATTTATCAGAATACTTCTTTTTTATTTATTACATATATTTCAACTCAATCGGATCGATCGGATCGACAGGGTTTTCAATCTTTCCATTCAGCATACGTTTTCTCTTACGCATGATTGTACCGGCCTTATTATAAAACCAGAAAGAATATGTCAGAATCTTATCCGCCTTTCCCATCTTGTCTTTTGTCGTCTTTCCATACAGACTGCCACCTGTCTCAATCACTGCAGATTTTGACCTGATCAGTGCGATTAGCTCTGTCTCACATGTCACTCGCTCTGGCAGAATAGTATACCCCATACCTACACAATTAGGTCGGTGTGCGTCACTGCCACCGATTCCCGGTTTCTTATATTTCTGTGCAAGCTTAAGGGCTCTCGCATTAGACTCTGCTGATTCACATGCATTAAATACTTCAATAAAGTCAAACCGCTTAAATAACTCTGGTGATTTGTAATAACGCTTTGTGTTCGTAAAGCTTAAATATTTGCCCCCGCATGGATGTGCCGGCCCCAGAATTCCTCCGTGCTTATGCACAAAATCAATCAATACTGCAACCGGAAGACCCCGGAGTTCCAAAAGTCTCATCTTCACGCCTTCTGGCATAATGCATAAAATATGTCCCCCGTCACAAGTATCATACTCAATTCCTTTTAAAACTACAAAATCATCATGTACTTTTCCCTTCATCTGGTATTTCCAGTGTCGGTATCCTTTATACGTATCATGATCTGTAATCAGCATTCCGTCAAATCCACGTTCTTTTAAAAGTGTAATGTACTCGTCCAGGCTCACCTTGCTGTCAATGGACCCTTCCTTTACATGACAATGCATGTCCAGTTTCATAAGCCTATTCCTCGCTCTCCTCGTCAGATGGAATATCGTCTAAATCCAAATCCCTGATCTCGATATCCTCTGACTCATCATCTGAAAAATCCTCATCTTCATCCAGATATCCTTCCGGCTCTTCTGCCTCTTCCTCATCCAGATATCCTTCCGGCTCTTCTGCCTCTTCCTCATCCAGATATCCTTCCGGCTCTTCTGCTTCTTCTGGCTTCGCTTCGTCCTCATCCAGAATCATTCGGGCTTTCTCTACTTCATTCTCCATAGAGACCTGTTCCTTGATATGTTCCGATTTGATTCTCTCTTTCTTTCCAATCTTACTTGACTGCATCATGAACTGAATCATAAGTCCTACAAATGCAAGAACTGCACCTGCTACATATTTTAACCATGACGGATCTGTAATTCCGGCAAGGTCGAGAATCGCCGGACCTGCAAGAAATCCACCTGCTATACCGGTAATTACAATGATCATCGGCTCTGCAAATATTGCAGCAAGAATCGCAAGCACAAGTGCCACTGCCAGTTCCACAATCGTAATGACTGAACTTTGTGCCGGTATCACTACTGCCAGCACTCCCATAGAGCAGATGAATATCATCACAAATACACCCAGCCTGTATACAAGAAAAGACACTACTGCAAGCAATATCGCGCAGACTAATATAACTGCTACGGATGCAATACCTTCAATTCCGGCTAATACACAGATTCCGGCTCCCGCTCCTGCTCCAATCAGAAATCCCAGGAATGCCGCAACCACTTTCACCAGCTTCAAGCCGAAAAATCCAATTAAAATCCCGATTGCTATCACAGCCGCAAACACTCCCACGCTTAGCTTTCCAGCAAGGAACACTGAAGTCGGTCCATCCATGGTTCCTATCGCACTTATGCCTTTCACCAATGTTGTCTCATTCATTCTATTATCTCCTTTACGTGTTAATTATTTTCTCCCGTCTCATTCGTCTCTATTATATCAGTATCTGAAACACACGTAAAGTCTCTTTCTTTGTCCCCCTTATGCTTTCTTTCTGTTAATGATCAGACGTTCAATGATTTCTATCGTCTCTTTGATTCCGTAGTTGGCACTGTTAATACACAGGTCATAATTCTCAGGGGTTCCCCATTTTTCACTTGTATAAAATTCGTAATATTTTTTATGCTGGCGATCCATTTTTTTCAAAAACTTCACCGCTGTCTTTTTATCCATCTCACGCACGTTCATCATATACTGCAATCTCACTTCAAATGGTGCACTGATGAACAGACTGATATGTGGAATATAATTATTGCGCAGAATAATATCCGCACACCTTCCAACTATAATACAATCTTCTGTTCGTGCCAGATTGCAGATCAGATCACTCATATTAAAGAAGATGGCATCTTCTCTGTTAAGTCCATGATAACGATACATATTCTGCAGCTTTGATTTCAATGTTTCTCGTTTTTTTCCATATTTATCAAACTCTGTAAAGCACTCTTTCTCTTTAATATGAAATTTTTCTTCTTCCTGACGTTTTAATACCTGCTCGAAAATCTCTGAATCATAATAATTGATATGCAGCTTATCTGCCAGCTCAAATCCAATATCATTTCCCGCACTTCCCTGTGTACGGCTGATACAGATAACGAGATGCGCATTTTCGTCCACTTTATCCCAGTGTGCAGCCGGGTTCAGAGCCATTCTTTCTGCATTGACAATATCCGTTGCAGACATATCCGGAAGCTGCTCAATTGCTTTAAGAATCTCATTATATTCTGTCATCATACGGCTCTTATCTTCTTTATTCTTAATCGTACGAGCCATATTACTGATCAGCGCCAGCTCACTTCGCAAGAGATGTCCGTCAGGCTTCGTATACATCAACATACTAAGTGCACGGATCGTATTCTCTCTGCTTCCTGTAAATGTTCTTCCAAGGGAAGATCCTACACATTTATATACTTCACCATCCAGATCATAGATCCGATTCGCAAGTTCTATATACATATCTTTATTATTTGCCATATCCGTAACCTCCTACAAAAAGAACACAAGCATATCCAGTATAAATACCGGAACTAAGAATGCAAGCGACCATAAGATATATCCAAAGAACGATGGCATATTGACACCATTTTCATCAGAAATCGCTTTTACCATAAAGTTCGGTGCATTTCCTATATATGTGTTTGCTCCCATAAATACAGCTCCACAGGAAATAGCCTCTAGAAGATTCACCGGAATCTGTCCAAGAGCCGTTGTAATACCTCCTGTTAATCCAAGTGTTCCCGCAGTTGTCAGGAATACAAGATAGGTCGGTGTATTGTCAAGGAAGCTGGACAGTGCTCCTGTTGCCCAGAACATCTGGTACGGCTCGCTAATTCCAAGGTTTGGTCCAACAGATTTTAACAGCATCAGTGCCGGCTGCATAGTAATAAAAATTCCGATAAACAAAACTGCAACCTCTTTGATCGCTCCCCACGTAAAATGGTTCTTTGTACGGATGGAACTGTCTGTTGTCTTAAATGACAGAAATGCTGCAAGTAAAATAATCACAATCTCAATCAGCGCAGGAAGCGTCAGTGTAACTTCTCCGTACAGACGAATTCCTCTTACATTACCTGCCGCGTCCTGGAATGCTGACATTCCCGGAAGTACTCCACTTAAAATTACTGCACCTACAATCATAATAAGGAAAATAATATTGTGCAGTCCTTCAATATAAAATTCGGTTCCCGGTCTGCTGATATCCGGTTTTCTTCCTTCCGCAATATCTTTACGGTATGCCTTTTTATCCAGATGATAAAATACAAATAACAGAATCACCAGATTAAAAATCAATATTGGCAATAAATGCGTGCTCCAGAAAAATGGTACTCCGCGCATAAATCCCATTAGAAGCGGCGGATCTCCGATTGGCGTAAGACAGCCGCCCATATTGGAAATCATAAAAATGAAAAATACCATAATATGTCTTTTTCTTTTTCTCCATGAATTCATCTTAATGACCGGACGAACCATGAGCATACTGGCTCCCGTTGTTCCAATACAGCTGGAAAGCAGCGTACCCAATGCCAGCAGACATGCATTTACTCTCGGTGATCCTGCAAAATCTCCTCCAACTGTAATGTTACCAGATACACAGAATAATCCAAATAACAGAACAATAAATGTCAGATAATCATTCACGATACAGTCCAATACTGTTTCAAA
>NZ_CDRRQK010000049.1:0-5151 GCF_977044405.1 Dorea sp. | reverse complement strand
GCTGCGGGATGCCAATCGATGATGATTCCATATTGGGACGTGATAAAGATGGCACATTAAATGAGGAGTATTGTAAGTGGTGCTATGCAGATGGAACATACACATATAATGATATGGATGAATTGATCGATGTATGTGTAAGGAATATGGTAAATGAAAATTTTACCGAAGAACAGGCACACTCTTATCTGAAAGAAATGCTTCCAAAGCTAGATTACTGGAACAGGTATGATGAACTTAGTGACAATGGGCAGTTTGAAGAGTTTAAAAAGCAATTGATAAACGAAATAAATGATCTGCATATAGACGGACTTCCAAGGGTAGACAAATTAAATGCACTTGTGGGGAAATATGTGAATCTGGAATATACTCTGCCTAATGGACAAAAAGTGAAATTCCTTGATGATCAGAAAACCTATCTGGGGAATCAACTGGAGTCTGAATTTGGAGGAGACAGGTGCTTCGGTATTCTGGCAAGTATGGATTTTGTTCTGGTATGTACATATGAGAAGGATGGTGAAAATCCAGAGCTGTTGATTTATAAAAAAAGATAATATAAGCAAAAAGAAAAGTTTTGACAAATTAACGACCGTTTACTTGCTTTTGAGGAAATGTGCATGACTAATAGAAAAGAGGAAATAAAGCAAAAAAAGGAAAGGCAGCAGATGCTTTTGTGATCAGGAAGAGAAATTCGATGTACATTATTGGAAATAAAGCAGAATAGATATAGCACCGTGATAACAGGAGAAGTAGGAAATGGCTTTTTGAAAAGCCAGTCTGGATTCCTTTACTGGACTTAGCTAAAGTAATCGGGTAAAATAATATTTAACAGAGTACGGGTGTGAATATCCGCCTGATTAAAAATACCCAGGACGAAGGAGATAAAATTATGTATGAAATTATGAGTGCAGATGAAGCAATCCGTCTGATTCGGGACGGTGACTGTATCTGCGTCAATTCATTTGTAGGAATAGAGAATCCAACGGAACTTCATGAAGCAATCTACCGAAGGTATCAGAAGATGCAGTCACCGACGCATCTGACAATTGTATCGAGTGCAGGGTTTGGTGTCTGGGACGAGGAACATAATGCAGAAAGATATATCAAAGAAGGTGCAGTGGACAAGCTGATTTGTGGTCATTTTGGAGCAATGCTTAGCACGAAAAAATTGGTGCTGGAGGATCGGTTTGAAGCATATAATCTGCCGCTTGGATGTATTTCCCATGCAATCCGTGCACAGGCAGGGGGGCTTCCCGGAGCTCTTTCCAAAGTTGGTCTGGATATTTTTGTGGATCCAAGACGAGAAGGACCTGGAATTAACAGAATTTCTATTGATGATTCATTGGTAAAACATGTTGAAGTGGATGGGGATGAATTTCTGTATTATAAACTTCCAAAGATTACCATTGCGTTGATCAAAGGAACTGCGGCAGACAGAAAAGGCAATATTACATTTGATGATATGTTCATGTCAGGAGATGCGCTTTCTATTTGTCAGGCAGTAAAGGCAAACAGAGGAAAAGTAATTGTGCAGGTAGACAGATTGGTTGATACACCATCCCGGCCACGTAATGCCATTATTCCGGGCTGTTTGGTAGATGCAATCGTTGTGGCAGAGCCGGAGAAGAGAAACGAAGCATATACTGCACTTACCGGAAGTTTTGAGATCCCTTATAAGGAGTGGCATGCATGGAGCGAAAAGATAGAGAATGTGTCTACGAAGCCACAGAAAAACAGTGTAACCGGAAATATTATCGGCAAAAGAGCGGCGCAGGAACTCAGGGTAGATGATATTGTTAATATCGGAATCGGAATTCCGGAGATGGTATCAAGATATGCACGAAAGTGTGGTATGCTTGATATGGTAACCTTAACAGTAGAATCGGGCGGCATTGGAGGATTTCCGGTATCAGGAGAGGCTTTTGGAGCAATGATCGGGGCAGCATCTGTCTATGATATGGCAAACCAGTTTGATCTGTATGATAATGGCGGACTTGATATCTGTTTTATGGGTGCGCTGGAAGTGGATAGATATGGAAACATCAATGCACATAGAGGTCCCGGAGCTTTTGCCGGAATTGGCGGATTTGCGAATATTACGGCAAAAACACCAACGGTTGTATTCTGTATGACATTTGATGCCAAGGGATTGGATGTTACGCAGGAAAAGGGTGTGGTAACGATTCGGAAAGAAGGAGAGATACCAAAATTTGTAGAAAAGGTTAATAGTGTAAGCTTTTCTGCAAAACGTGCGATTGAAAACGGACAAAAGGTATTGTATGTAACAGAACGCTGTGTGTTCAGACTGACACCAAAAGGCTTAAAACTGATTGAAGTCTATCCAGGAGTAGATATGCAGAAAGACATTCTGGACAGGCTGCCGTTTGAGGTGGAGATTTAAATTGGGATTTAATTTATTAACTGGAGAAGCGGCCTCTCAGTCCTTGAAGGGCAGTGGATGTTAATAAATGAAATACCCTGAAGTGTAACCCGGTGGAGGCCACTACGGTTACGCATTTGCCATTTCATTCGTAAGGCATTTGATACACACGGAATAAAGCTTGGAACGCCTTTCCAAGCTTTATTCCGGTTCGGGTATCCACAGCCTTTCTGAATTAAATCCCAAGAATTACAGAATATCAATATATTCCCCGGCCAAAGCCTTATTCATACTTCTGACTGCGCAGAATTTTCCGCACATACTGCAGGTATCGCTATGATCATCTTCCGGGCTTCGGCTGTCACGGATAGCTTTGGCTGTTTCAGGGTCTAATGCACAGGCATACTGTGCGTCCCAGTCAAGTTTCTGACGTGCTTCAGCCATTTTATCATCAATATCACGTGCTCCGGGAACACCTTTGGCGATATCGGCAGCATGAGCAGCAATCTTGGAAGCAATGATTCCTTGTTTTACGTCATCTACATTAGGAAGCGCCAGATGTTCTGCAGGTGTTACATAACATAAGAATGCAGCACCATTCATAGCAGCAACTGCACCACCGATAGCGGATGTGATGTGGTCGTAACCTGGAGCAATATCCGTAACAAGAGGGCCAAGTACATAGAACGGAGCACCCATGCAGATACTCTGCTGTACTTTCATGTTGGCTGCAACCTGATCAAGCGGCACATGTCCCGGTCCTTCTACCATTACCTGTACATTGTGATCCCATGCACGTTTTGTGAGTTCTCCAAGACGCACCAGTTCTTCAATCTGGCATACATCGGTAGCATCAGCCAGACATCCAGGGCGGCATGCATCACCAAGGGAGATAGTAACATCATATTCTTCGCAGATATCAAGAATCTCATCATAGTGTTCGTAGAAAGGATTTTCTTCTCCGGTCATACACATCCATGCAAATACAAGACTTCCGCCGCGGCTTACAATATTCATTTTACGTTTGTGTTTTTTTATCTGCTCAATTGTTTTACGTGTAATTCCGCAGTGAAGTGTGACAAAGTCTACACCATCCTCTGCGTGAAGACGGACAACGTCGATGAAGTCCTGAGCGGTCAGAGTAGCAAGATCTCTCTGATAGTGGATGACACTGTCGTATACAGGAACCGTACCGATCATAGCAGGGCATTCATGTGTCAGTTTCTGGCGGAATGGCTGTGTGTTACCGTGGCTTGATAAATCCATGATGGCTTCAGCACCAAGCTTTACAGCACTCATAACTTTTTCCATTTCAATATTGTAATCTTTGCAATCGCGGGATACACCAAGGTTTACATTGATCTTGGTACGGAGCATGCTTCCGACACCTTCCGGATCAAGGCTGGTGTGATTCTTGTTGGCACAGATTGCAACCTTGCCTTCTGCAACCAGTTTCATAAGTGCTTCTGTTGTCATGTTTTCTTTTTTTGCTACAATCTCAATTTCAGGAGTGACAATTCCTTTTCTTGCAGCATCCATCTGTGTTGTGTAATTTCTCATGTGTTTGCCTCCGTTAAAAAATTAGATATAAGGTTATAAAGCGTCAGCAAAAACACACAGATTTTGGTGCGGGAAAAATATTTCTCTACACAGATCTGCGGTTCATAAAAGAACTATGAAATTACTGACGCCTATATCAGATGGAAAATCTGATACTTGTGTATGCGGTACAAGGTGGTGTCCCCGATGTACCGTTTCTAAACAACTCTTAACGAGTCGTTTTTATCATAGACATTACGCCGCTTTTATTCAGCGTTGTAATCAGCAGGAATGCAAGAATGCTTCCTGCAATAGTAGAAATCAGAAATGGAACTACATAGACGAAGATCCCGGCAGGAGTGATTCCCATAATATATACTGCAACAGGATAAGCAGCCAGGCCGCCAAGAATTCCTGTGCCGAGTGCCTCGGCAAGACAAGTCAGGCTGAGCTTGTGGCAAATGGAGTATACAAGTCCGCAGCAAAGTGCTCCAACCATACTTCCGGGAAAAGCCATCATGCTGCCAAGACCAAGCAGATTTCGTAACAGGCTGGCACAAAATGCAATTCCTACACTGTACCAAGGTCCTAACATGACTGCTGCCAGGATATTAATAATATGCTGTACAGGTGCACATTTACTGCCTGCAACCGGAAAGCTTAAGAAGCTTCCGACGATGGCAAGAGCCGTAAATACACCGGCAAGAGCCAGTCGTCTTGTCCGTGAAGAGTCTGATGATAAAGTTGTGTGTGTCATAAATAAACATTCCCTTCGTAAAAAATACCCTTCATTCATAAAGCGGATGGAGGGTACGAAAAGTAAAAAAAGAAGAGATGCGGGGGCATCTCTGTCAAATCAATACATGGTATGAATCCCTCCGTTGGCATTATCCAAATCAGGTAAAGGGTCGAAACGGAATTACGCTTCCTCTCAGCCGGTTTTCGCCAGCTCCCCCTGTTTATAAAAAACTTTGTTCAATCATTATTATAGTCTGGCATATCGGAAAATGCAAGAAAATTTTTCTGGCGGTAAGAAGAAGGGGAGGATTTCATATGTTGTTTAAAAAGTCTGGAAAAATATAAGGAATCTTCATATCCTACAGATCTGGCAATTTGGGCAATTGGAAGATCTGTATTCTGCAAAAGTTCACAAGCTTTGCGGATACGGTAATCCAGAAGATATTCCTGTGGGGAGAAGCCGGTTACTTTTTTAAAAAGGCGGTAAAGATAAG
>NZ_CDRRQK010000048.1:0-5758 GCF_977044405.1 Dorea sp. | reverse complement strand
TCTCCTTCTACTGCTGTCAGAAGGAGATAAAACCATAACATTATTGTGTGAAAGAGTAAATATCTACTGTGCGAGAGTAAATTCCACCGCCCAGTGGGGCAGTGGAATTTAAGAATTCATTTTAGATGGAAATAAAAATAATGAAAAAATGCTTGACAAACAAACTTTGTTACGGTAAAGTATAGCCATAACAAAGCAAAACCGTTGAGAAAGAGGAGTAGCTTATACGATGACATCAAAGAGAGCAGCAGATGGTGAGATTGCTGTATGAAGTTGATAAGTGAATGGACTTTCGAGGGCAGTCTGAAATCAAAGCTTATAGTAAACAAAAAGCAGAAGAGAGTATGGCTTGTCGGGAACCGAACCCGTTATCAATCAGGAGTGTATGTTAGTACATGAGAAAGTGGACGATTCGTCAATTTGAGTGGTACCGCGATAATAATAGATATTATTACCGTCTCAAACCTTATGGTTTGGGGCGGTTTTCTTTATGTCGGGAAAAGTATGACAGACGGTTATCGATGAAAGATTTTCTCTCCTAACAATGACAGAGAGCTGGCAATTGCAATCTGTAGACAACAAAAAATATTTGATACAAAAAAGGAGAAAAAGATTATGAAAAAGAAAATGGTAACAGTATTATTAACAGCAGCAATGGTAACAGCAATGGCAGCAGGATGTGGAAAGTCATCCGATTCTGAAAGCAGTGATAAAAAAGAATCATACACCATTGGAATTGAACAGTTTGCAGAGCACGGTTCTCTTGATAATTGCCGGGAAGGATTCTTAGCAGGACTGGAAGAAGAAGGAATCAAAGAAGGCGATAACCTGACCGTAAAATATAAAAATGCAGCAGCAGACATGGGAACTGCAAAACAGATTTCCGACAGTCTGGTATCTGACAAAGTAGATCTTGTGTGCGCAATCGCAACACCAAGTGCCCAGAGTGCATATAACGCAGCAATGAAAGCAGATATCCCTGTAATCTATACAGCGGTTACAGATCCTGTAGCAGCAGAGCTTGCAGGCAAAGACGGGAAACCAGTCGGAGAAGTGACAGGAACATCCGATAAACTTCCGGTAGAAGAGCAGTTAAAGATGATCCGTGAGATGCTTCCGGACGCTAAGAAGATCGGCATCATGTATACAACAAGTGAAGCAAACTCCGTATCGGCAATTGAAGAATATAAAAGTCTTGTAGAAAAATATGATTTCGAACTGGTGGAAAAAGGAATCACAACAACAGCAGATGTTTCACTTGCAGCAGATGATCTTCTGAGCAAAGTAGACTGCATCACAAACCTGACAGATAATACCGTAGTGGCATCACTTCCAACCATCCTTGATAAAGCAAATGAAAAGAAGATCCCGGTATTCGGAAGTGAGATCGAGCAGGTGAAGATCGGATGCCTTGCAGCAGAAGGAATCGACTACATCGCACTTGGAAAACAGACAGGTAAGATGGCAGCAAAAGTATTAAAAGGCGAAGAAAAAGCATCTGAACAGAATTTCGAGACAATCACAGAGCCAGGATTCTATGTAAATAATAAAGTAGCAGAAAATCTTGGAATCACAGTACCAGACGATCTTGCAAACAATGCAGTAGAAAGCTTTGACGAGATCACAGCAGAATAAAAAGGAAAATTGGGAGGCATATTCATGAGTTTCATCACATCGATATTAGAACAGGGTCTGATCTATGGAATCCTGGCATTGGGGATATATATCACATATAAAATACTGGATTTCCCGGATCTTACGGTAGATGGAAGTTTCCCATTGGGGGCAGCAATTACAGCTGCCCTTCTTACACGGGGAGTCAATCCATATCTCACACTGATCCTTGCATTTGCAGCAGGAGCGGTTGCGGGCATCTGTACAGGCCTGATCCATGTAAAATGTAAAGTAAGAGATCTTCTTTCCGGAATCATCATGATGACAGCACTCTGGACGATCAACCTTTACATAGCAGGAACAGCAAATGTTCCGTTATTTTCACAGAAAACAATTTTTAAAAATGATGTGATGGACCGTGTGATCCCGGAAGCAATTGCACCGTATTCTACATTGATCATCATACTGGTCCTCGCAGTAATCTGTAAAATATTATTAGATCTGTACCTGAATACAAAGTCAGGATTTTTATTAAGAGCAGTAGGAGACAATGACGTACTGGTAGTATCTCTTGCAAAAGACAAGGGAAATATCAAGATTTTAGGACTTGCGATCTCAAATGGTTTGGTGGCACTGGCCGGATGCGTGTTCGCACAGGAAGAAAGAGTCTTTGAGATTTCTATGGGAACCGGTGCAATGGTCATCGGACTTGCAAGTGTTATCATCGGAACCAGTATCTTCCGGAAACTGACACTGCTTCGTACAACAACGGCGGTTCTGGTCGGTTCGATTATCTATAAAGCCTGTGTGGCAGTCGCACTTTGTAACTTTGATCCACAGGCAATGAAACTCGTAACAGCAGTATTGTTCCTGATTGTACTTATCATCAGTATGGACAGAAAGAAGAAGGTGAATACGAATGCTTGAATTAAAAGGAATTCATAAATATTACAATCCGGGAACAGTAAACGAAATGTGCCTGTTTCAGAATTTTGATCTGACAATTGATAAAGGGGAATTCGTATCCGTAGTAGGAAGTAACGGATCAGGAAAAACATCCATGCTGAATATCATCTGCGGAAGCATTCCGGTAGAAGGCGGACAGATCCTGATCAACGGAACCGATATCACAAAGCAGAAAGAATATAAAAGAAATCAGAAAATCGGCCGTGTATATCAGAATCCGGCTATGGGAACCTGCCCAAGCATGACAATTCTTGAAAATATGTCACTGGCAGATAACAAAGGAAAGACATTCGGCCTTTCCAGAGGAACGAATAAAGCAAGAATCAACTATTACAAAGAACAGTTAAGTCAGTTAGGTCTCGGACTGGAAGATAAGATGGACGTAAAAGTCGGAGCATTATCCGGTGGACAGCGCCAGGCGATGGCACTTCTGATGTCAACAATGACACCGATTGAATTCCTGATCCTGGATGAACATACCGCGGCACTGGACCCGAAGACCGCAGAACTTATTATGCAGCTGACAGACAAGATCGTAAAAGAAAAGAAACTTACGACAATTATGGTCACACATAACTTAAGATATGCGATAGAATATGGCAACCGTCTGGTGATGATGCATCAGGGAAATGCAATTTTGGATAAAAAAGGAAAAGAAAAAGACGAAATGTCGGTAGATGATATATTAACTTTATTTAATGAAATCAGTATTGAGTGTGGCAACTAAAAGATGTTATACTGAATATGCCGGTAAAAAACACAGTTTTAAAGGCTGTGTTTTTTTGTCGCTATACGTTCGTAAAGGAGCTGCCGGTAGCCAAAGCATCCATGGAAAGCTGTGGGTGGCAGGTTCTATGTATACCAAAATTCGGTAGATTAAAATGAAGAAAGAGGATAAACATATGGCAAAAAGAATTGCAAAATTTGAAAAAGTAAGTTTTGAGCAGTTTAAAGAAGGATATCTGGATGCGGTCGGACAGGACGGCGATGAAAAGATCCAGGAAGTATATGAAGTGTTAAAGCTTCCAAAGCGTGCAACAAAAGGATCCGCAGGTTATGATTTTTACGCACCTGTAGACATTGCGTTAAAGCCGGGGGAGACCGTAAAAGTCCCAACAGGAATCCGTGTCAGAATGGAAGAAAACTGGGTACTGCAGTGTTATCCAAGAAGTGGACTGGGATTCAAATTCCGTCTGCAGCTTAACAACACCGTAGGAATTATCGATAGCGATTACTATTATTCCGACAATGAAGGACACATTTTCGCAAAGATCACGAATGATACTAACGAAGGAAAGACGGTGGAGATCGCTGCCGGAACCGGATTCATGCAGGGAATTTTCATGGAATACGGAATCACGGAAGATGATGACGTAGAAGATATCCGAAACGGTGGATTTGGAAGTACTACAAAATAATAGTAAAAGGAACGTCGCATTCCATGACTTGAAAGGGAAAAATCAAGGAATGCAACGTTCTTTTTTATTATACCTAAGTATGCAAGAGAAGCTGTAGGTGTCAGGTTCTCTGTACGTCAAAGCTTGTTAAATGTCTGCAGGATGTATATTGGGACAAATACGGGACATACTACACTCGAAAGACAAACAGCAGGAGAGACTGACCGGACAGTTCCGATAGTGGCAAAATTTACTTTTGGCACTCACATCATTAAATATAAAATATCCAAAAAGGCAGCAGAGGTGACGAAGATGGTACGGGAAAATATTCCAATATATAAAACAAGAGAAGAAAACGTTGCATATATGGATCAGATACTTCCGATAAAAGAAAGCTTTGACTTAATCAGGAGGGATCTTTTTATCGGCGGACGGGTGTCTTCTTTTTATTTTATCAATGGTTTTAACAGTGACGATACAATGCTTAAGATTATGGATTCACTTCTGAAAGTAAAGGCAGAAGATATGCCGGAAAATGTGTGGGATTTTTCAAGCGCCTGCATTCCGTACGTGGAAGTGGAGGTGCTGTTTGATTTTGACCAGGTATTTAAAAACCTTCTATCGGGTGTGACGTGTGTATTTATCGATGGCTATCAGGCGTGCATTGCAATTGACTGCCGAACCTATCCGGCAAGAAGTGTAGAAGAACCGGATAAAGACAAGTCATTGCGCGGTTCCAGGGATGGATTCGTGGAGACTCTCGTATTCAATACAGCTATGATGCGGCGCAGGATCCGTCATCCGGCACTGATCATGGAAATGCAGGAAGTAGGCGACAGTTCACGGACAGATGTGGCAATCTGTTATATGGGGGACCGAGTAGATAAAGAACTTCTTCATAATATAAGAAGCAAGATAAAGAGCATCCAGACGGATGACTTAAGAATGAACCAGCAAAGTCTTGCAGAATGCCTGTTCAGAAGAAAATGGTACAATCCATTTCCGAAGTTCAAATTTACTGAAAGACCGGATACAGCATCGGCCTGCCTTCTGGAAGGAAAAGTCGTGATCCTGGTAGATAATTCGCCGTCAGCCATGATTCTTCCGACATCGATTTTTGATATCATCGAGGAGGCAAATGATTACTATTTTCCAACACTTACCAATGTCTATCTGAAGATATCCCGGGCACTGATCAATGTGATGTGCGTGTTCCTGACACCTGTGTTTTTGCTCTTTATGCAGAATTTGAACTGGCTTCCGAAAGTATTTGCCTTTGTGGCAGTAAAAGATACGGTGAATATCCCGCTGATCTATCAGTTATTAATGCTTGAGATCGCCATTGACGGACTAAGACTTGCGGCGCTTAATACACCAAGTATGTTAAGTACGCCGCTGAGTGTGATCGCGGGCCTTGTGATGGGAGAGTTTTCTGTGGCTTCGGGATGGTTTAACAGTGAAGTAATGTTATATATGGCATTTGTTGCAGTGGCCAATTACACACAGCCGAATTTCGAACTTGGCTATGCGTTAAAATTTATGCGCCTGGAACTGCTGGTGCTGACAGCGTTGTTCAACTGGTGGGGATTTGCTGTTGGAACGGTTCTTGTGGTGTGCAGTATCTGTTTTAATAAGACACTGTCAGGGCGGGGTTATCTGCATATAAGGCTGACTTGAAAAAGTAAATTCCAGTGCAAGAGTAAATTCCATCATGTTTTAAATTTTGCTGAAATTACGAGAGATTTTTGCTTGAAATCTCTCGTTTTCTGCTATAATTAATG
>NZ_CDRRQK010000047.1:0-7152 GCF_977044405.1 Dorea sp. | reverse complement strand
CTGGTCCGCGACTCCATGAAGCAAGAAGTAGTAAGAGAGCCTGAATTCCCTAAAAGCAACAGAAAGCAAACCCAAACTCGCCTGCTGGCTCAAACAGTGGATTTGCTTTCTGTTAACGGGAATCCAGGCTCTCTAACTACTTCTAAGCCTCATTCCGAATGCTACCCAGCCCTTATACCAAGGCATACGCAAGTCGCGACCGGGAGGCCATGATGAACTAGTGTATTAAACAGCTTTTTTCACCCGATCATGCAATCTGTAATATACCTGATCGAATTCTTTATGCCGTCCATCTCCTTTTGTTGTCGAGATAACCGCATGTCTTGTTCCGTCTGGTTCTGTAAGAAAGAGGGTTTTCTTAATGTCTCCCTGTTTTCCTACTTCTACTTTTGCCATCTGATTCAGATCATAGACGTGCACGTCTGCATCGACAACTACAACATAATCTTTCGCCACGATCAGCTGCTCGTCTTTTAATTCCAATGCATCCGGTGCTGCGAGCTGGCGGAAGAATTCTTCCTTGTCTTTGATTCTGTTTAATTTATTCTTGAATTCTTTTCTGCCTTTCATATTTAGCACTGCATAAGCGATTGCAATGACTCCCAGAATTGCTGCAAGCTTGATATTGTTAAAAGAACAGATCAGTGCCACACACAATAAACTGATCCATACGATCATCCCTGTTTGTAAGGATTTGATTCTTTTTGCGGCCAGATCAGCATATTTCTGCTGTCCTGCTGTTTCAATTGCCATCTTTTTTCCTCCATTTCTCTACTTATCTGCCCATGGTCTTACTGCTTCTTCATAATATGTAACATTTTCAGACAGAATCTTTGCCTCACCATCTTTGATCTCCACCTCTGTTACACCGCAGTTGCTATGCACTCCGATCCCCCAATATTGCTCCAGCGGTTCTTTGCGGATATTATTGAGAATTCCTGCCAGTGCTGCTCCATGTGTTGTGATCAATACATTGTCATACAAGTCTTCGCCCTTCTTCTTCAGTGCTTCTAAGAATTCTCCGGTTCTTTTCTTTACATCTGCAAATGACTCGCCATCTTTTCCTGGTACGTAGCCTGCCGGATCATTAAAAAACTTATGGAACCCTTCCGGCAGTTCCCAGTTATCTCTTGCACAACATTTTCCCTCATATTCACCAAACGCCATTTCCCCAATTCTGGCATCCTTGATAATTGGGATATCTCTTCCATCTAAGATAATCCGCGCGGTCTCATGCGCTCTTGATAATGGACTTGAAACACACAGATCAAACGGTACGTCTCTAAGCCCTTCTGCAGTCTCTTTTGCGAGATGCTTTCCAAACTGATTCAACGGGATGTCTACCTGTCCCTGAATCCGTTTTGCCTTATTCCAGTCCGTCTCACCGTGTCTTACCAAATATAATTTCATTATCCTGTCTTCCTCCTTAACACCCATATGTACTCTGAAGCGCGTATAAAAACATTCCCGGAATCTTTTCATACATATTCCTAAGAGCATGTCCTAAAAATGCTCCAGAATACATCCTTCTCCATAAATAACTTTTGACGGCAGAACCTCTGCAATCATTCCTTTTTATTGCCGGTTCCAGAGTCACTTTTTTGCTTTGTTTTTTTTCTGATACATTGGCAATATGGAATTTAGTATATCATATCTTCTCATCTTTTTATAGTCAAATTCTGACGAAAATGCTATAATAATTTCGAATATTTTTTTAAAGAAGAGGTGTCGCAATTATGGAAAAAATTGCAAGTTTTACAGTAGATCACCTGCGTCTCGTTCCAGGTGTATATGTATCTCGTGTAGATCAGGTAGCCGGCAATCCGATCACTACGTTTGATCTTCGCATGACCAGCCCGAATGATGAACCTGTCATGAACACAGCCGAGGTTCACACCATTGAGCATCTTGCTGCAACATTCCTACGTAATCATGCAGAATATGCAGATAAGACAATCTATTTCGGACCTATGGGATGCCGTACCGGATTTTACCTGATCCTTGCCGGAAGCTATGAATCCAGGGACATCATCCCTTTATTAAAGGAAATGTATACCTTTATGGCCAACTTCGAAGGAGACGTTCCAGGCGCTTCTGCAAAGGACTGTGGCAACTATCTGGATATGAACCTTCCGATGGCAAAATATCTTTCTAAAAAGTATCTTACAGAGGTACTTGAGAACATTACAGATGCGCAGTTAAATTATCCTGCATAATTACAAATCTGCTTTCAGATTTGTAAAAAAGAAGAAGCATCCGGTATGAAATATATGTTTGATCATAAAAATCTTTCACATTTTCATATCAGATGCTTCTTTTTTATCTACAGCATCTCCATCAGCAGCTTCTCTTACATACTTTCACTTCTGTATTCAGACACACTCCGCTCCATATGACTGTAAACAAGAAAAAACACGCAGAAGAAACTCCTGCGTGTCAAAATATCATTTTATAGAATTAAGCTAAAGCAGCTTTTGCAGCTTCTGCAAGTGTTGCAAATCCTTCTGCATCATTTACAGCCATCTCTGCGAGCATCTTTCTGTTCATCTCGATGTTAGCTACTTTTAAGCCGTGCATGAACTTGCTGTATGACAGTCCGTTCATTCTAGCTGCAGCGTTGATACGAGCGATCCAGAGCTGACGCATCTGACGTTTGCGCTGTTTTCTTCCTGCGTATGAAGATGTAAGAGCTCTCATTACAGACTGTTTTGCAACTCTGTACTGTTTAGAACGTGCTCCTCTATATCCTTTTGCTAACTTTAATGTTCTGTTATGTCTTTTTTTAGCGTTTAATCCGCCTTTAATTCTTGCCATGTCTTATTCTTCCTCCTTCACAAATTGAACCTTATCTTAGAGATATGGTAATACCTTCTTCATGTTCTTTACGTTAGTAGCATCAGCGATTGTTGCTTTTCTAAGATTTCTTTTTCTCTTTGTAGATTTCTTAGTTAAGATATGGCTCTTGTAAGCTTTATTTCTTTTTAATTTTCCTGTACCTGTCTTTTTGAAGCGCTTTGCAGCTGCTCTATTAGTTTTAATTTTTGGCATGATATGCTCCTCCTTCAACTTGTATTGTATTTTTAACGTTTTTCAGTTAAAACCATGCTCATGCTTCTGCCTTCCATCTTAGCCGGCTTTTCAATGACTGCGATGTCGCCAAGCATCTGAGCGAAATCGTCCAGAATGTGTTTACTCTGCTGAACATGTGCCATCTCACGACCTCTGAAACGCAGTGTAACCTTTACTTTGTTACCTTTGCTGATGAATTTCTTCGCATTATTCACTTTTGTATTAAGATCGTTCGTCTCAATATTTGGTGAAAGACGCACTTCTTTTACTTCAACGGTTTTCTGTTTTTTCTTAGCTTCTTTTTCCTTTCTTGCAAGTTCATATCTGTACTTACCGTAATCAATAATCTTGCAAACAGGTGGCTGAGCCTTTGGAGCAATCTTTACAAGATCAAGATCTGCTTCCTGAGCAAGCTTCATAGCCTCTCTCGGAGTCATAATACCTAACTGATCGCCATTTTCTCCAATCACTCTAATTTCTTTGTCTCTAATCTGCCCGTTAATCATTAAATCGCTAATTGTCGTGCACCTCCATCATAAAATAAAAATAAGTGAATAGTTCGAGACTATCCACTTATATATCTGTATCATCAGACCTGTTGTCAGAATCTGTATTATACTCAATATCAAACCATTAGTCACTCGCTTGTGCTACGGTGAGAGTGGATACTCTACTTTCTTTTTCGCTTCACGCAACATTTAATTTACCATATCACATGCCGCCTGTCAACTGTTTTTTTATATTTTTTAAATATTTTATACAGATCTTTATACTCTCAAAATCCGCCTGTAATCTGGCATTTATTCCACGATCCAGCTTTCCACATTCTGCGCGCCTGCATATTTCTCCAGATACTTCTTTCCATAATCCAGTGCTTTTTCCAGATCATCATTTCCGGAAAATGAATAGATAAGTGTCAGGACTTCTGTTGCATTTTCCGTAATCATTGCACGCTCGGAATCACTCGTAGAACTTCCAATTGCTCCCTGTTCGTCTGCCAGTACCGGAAGGGCATCGATCTTGATCTCATCCTTTCCGATTCCCTTATAGGTCTCGCCTTCTTTTCCGACACGGAATACCAGCTCATCTGCGATCTGTGCTATATCGTAAGATCCCACCGAGAAGCCAGATTCAATCGAGATTAAGTTATTTACATCGACTACGGTATTTACTTCATAGAGTCCTTTTCCCTGTCCGATACGGCGGATCAATGCTTCTGAGGATACACGGTATCTGCTTGGATCTTTTCCGAACGCCTTATATGCTGCTCTTGATTCTTTTACATTTGGAATATCATTGATTCCGTAATCAAAGATATCATCACGCGTCTTTTTGAAAATGTCTTTCTTTAGATATTTCCATAATTCTTCGTTCTTCTTTTCGATCTTTACCTGATACTGCAGGCATCCGACTCTGGTATCCGGCCAGATATCTTTCATTGCCTTATCGATTGTCAGATGTTTCATAATCTTATGCCTCCTGTTTTTTTCGTTATGCCTTATGGAGATTTTATAAGCTCCGGTGATTATCTGTGCTCTGCCATGCATACCACAGCGATCATCCCTGCACCTGTATGCCCGCCGATCACAGTTCCAAGATTATTCATCATGATGTTTGTCACGCCCATCTTCTTTTTGACGAGCTCTGCCACATATGCAGCATCTTCCGGACAGTTGCCGTGCGGGATCATCACCATATCCGGTGTCTTTCCTTCCGTTGCTTCGATTGCCATATCGACGATCTTATTCATCCCTTTCTTTCTGCCGCGTTCTTTCCTTATGATCTGAAGTTTTCCTTCATTATCCAGATAAATGATCGGCTTGATCTGAACCATTGTTCCAAGGACTGCTGCCGTCTTGGAGATACGGCCGCCTTTCTGAAGATGGTTCAGATCATCTACCATGAAGAAATGGCAGACTTTTAATTTATTTTCTTCTACCCACTGTGCAACTTCTTCCAGGGATTTTCCTTCTTTTTGAAGTTCCAGTGCTTTATAATCAATGAGACCTTCACCCATGCTTGCACATAGCGTATCGATCACTACGATCTTTCTCTCCGGATATTTTTCCTGCAGTTCTTCTGCTGCTATGCACATGCTGTTATATGTACCACTTAAGCCTGACGAAAATGCCAGATGTAAGATATCTTTTCCTTCTTTTAAAATTGGTTCCAGAATATCCATCGCATCCTGCGGGCTTGGCTGAGAAGTAACTGTCATCGCCCCGGCTCTTAACATGCCGTAGAATTCATCTGCTGACAGATCATACATATCGCGGTAAGTCTTATCCCCGATCGTACAGTTAAGCGGAACTACTGGTATCTTTCTTTCCCACACCCAGTCTTTTGGCAGATCACATGTACTGTTGATCGTAATTACATATTCTCCTGCCACCGGCTGCTCTTTTGGAATGCTTTGGCAACTCATATTCATTTACCCCCTTATATGATGTCCCTTTCATCTTACCATTGTCTTACTTATTACGCAAAACTTTTTTCATCGTAATCACAAATACAACGCTCGTCGTAAGAACGGATATCGTATCTGCGACCGGCTCTGCACGGTAGATTCCCATCACACCCATAAACTTCGGAAGGATGACCGCAAGCGGGATCAGGAGGATAATCTTACGCAAAAGTGCGATAAATAACGATACTTTCGCCTGTCCAAGGGAGATAAATGATGTCTGGCACGCACACTGGATTCCAAAAATGGAAATTCCAAGGAAATATACCGGCATGACCTTACATGTCAGCTCCAGCAGTTCCTTATTATTGGTAAACAGCCCTGTATACACTTCCGGGAAAAAGATTGCCACACCTGCCAGCACCAGCGTTCCGGACAGACATACCAGGATCATGCGTTTCAGAGTTGCCTTCACACGGTCGATATTCCCTGCGCCGTAATTATAACTGATGACCGGCTGGATCCCCTGTGTGATTCCCTGTACCGGAATCGTGATCAGCTGCATGATACTCATCAGGATCGACATGGAACCGACATACAGATCCCCGCCGTATTTCTGAAGTCCGGTATTCAAAGTGATCGTAACCAGACTTTCCGTACTCTGCATGATAAATGGCGAGATTCCAAGTCCCGCGATCATCTTAATCGTTGCTCCGTTCAGATGCATATTTTTAAATGTCAGACGCATCACGCTTTTTTCTGATGTCAGGAACCTGACTACCCATGCCGCACTTACCGCCTGGGATATGATCGTAGCCAGCGCCGCCCCTCGTACGCCAAGATGAAACAGGAAGATAAATACCGGATCCAGACAGATATTCAGTACTGCTCCGATCAGAACCGAAAACATCGCAATCTTTGCTTCTCCCTGTCCGCTGATGTATGCATTTAATCCCAATGCAAGCTGCACGAAGATGGTTCCAATCAGATAGATCGTTATATAATCTCTTGCATATGTAATCGTCGCATCACTCGCTCCAAACGCATACAGGATCGGAGTCTTAAATACCGAGAAAAATACAGTTAATATCACCGCACACAGAACCAGAAGCCCTGCCGAATTGCCAAGGATCTGCTCTGCTTTTTGTTTATTCTGTTTACCCAGCTGGATGGATGCAAGCGGTGCCCCGCCCATTCCGGCAAATGCACTGAACGCCGAGATCATCGTCAGTATCGGAAATGTAACCCCGACTCCTGTCAGTGCCACATCTCCATATTCCGGAATATGTCCGATGTAGATTCTGTCTACAATATTATAAAGCACATTGATAAGCTGTGCCGCTACAGAAGGAACCGCAAGTGAGAACATCAGCCTCCCAAGCGGCTCTGTGCCTAATCTTTCGTCTTTGTGATTCATTCGTATCGCTGCCTTTCTATATTTAACATGCAAAGAACCTGCCACCGGCAGCTTCTCTTGCATACTTTGGTATTAAAAAGGATTATAACATTTTTTCTTTTTTTCCACAATTTTTATTTCAAGCTTATATGCAGATTCTAAAATGAATTCTTAAATTCCACTGCCCCACTGGGCGGTGGAATTTACTCTCGCACAGTAGATATTTACTCTTTCACACAATAATGTTATGGTTTTATCTCCTTCTGACAGCAGTAGAAGGAGA
>NZ_CDRRQK010000046.1:0-9706 GCF_977044405.1 Dorea sp. | reverse complement strand
TCAAACAAAGGCTCAATCTTTACCTTAGAAAAATCAATCTTTTCAGGCTCTGCTTTCACTTCTTCAGTAGCCTTAGATTTTACATCATTTTTCTTATTTACATCATTCAGGGTCTTCATTGTCGGGAATAATAAAACATCGCGGATTGCCTGAGCGTCAGTCAATAACATTACCAGTCTGTCGATTCCGTATCCGATTCCACCTGTTGGCGGCATACCGATCTCCAGTGCGTTCAGGAAGTCTTCATCTGTGTGGTTCGCTTCTTCATCACCAGCTGCAAATGCTTCTTCCTGTGCTGCAAAACGTTCTCTCTGGTCGATTGGGTCATTTAACTCTGAGTATGCGTTACACATCTCACGTCCGTATACATATAATTCAAAACGCTCTACGTAGTTTGGATCTTCCGGATTCTTCTTTGTCAGTGGTGAGATCTCGATTGGATGATCTGTTACAAATGTAGGCTGGATCATCTTCTCTTCGCAGAACTCATCGAAGAACAGGTTCAGGATATCCCCCTTCTTATGACGTTCTTCATATTCTACGTGATGCTCGTCTGCTAATGCTTTTGCTTCTTCGTCTGTCTTAACTTCTGCGAAGTCAACACCTGCATACTTCTTAACTGCATCGATCATGGAGATTCTTTCGAATGGTTTTGCCATATCGATGACTGTTCCGTTGTAGCTGATTACTGCGCTTCCGCATACTTTTTCTGCGAGGTAACGGAACATACTCTCTGTCAGTTCCATCATTCCTTCATAGTCTGTATATGCCTGGTATAATTCCATCAGTGTAAATTCAGGGTTATGACGTGTATCTACACCTTCGTTACGGAATACTCGTCCGATCTCGTATACTCTCTCAAGTCCTCCGACGATCAGTCTCTTCAGATATAATTCCAGGGAAATACGGAGTTTTACATCTTCGTTCAGTGCATTATAATGTGTCTCAAATGGTCTTGCAGCTGCTCCACCTGCATTGCTTACAAGCATCGGAGTCTCAACTTCCATGAATCCGCGTCCATCTAAGAAGTTACGGATCTCTTTGATGATCTTTGAACGTTTGATAAATGTCTCTTTTGACTCTGGGTTCATGATCAGGTCTACGTATCTCTGACGGTAACGTGTATCTGTATCTGTTAATCCATGGAACTTCTCCGGAAGGATTTGTAAACTCTTGGAAAGAAGTGTCATCTTCTCTGCATGGATAGAGATTTCCCCTGTTCTTGTTCTGAAAGCGAATCCCTCCAGTCCGAAAATATCACCGATATCAGAACGTTTGAAATCTGCATAAGAATCTGTTCCGATTGCATCTCTTGCAACATATACCTGGATGCTTCCCTGAAGATCCTGGATATTGCAGAATGAAGCCTTACCCATAACTCTCTTGAACATCATACGTCCTGCGATTGATACATGAATCGGATTGGCATCCATGATGCTTCTTCTTTCTTCATAATCTTTCTTCAGAATCTCTTTTGCCTGTTCTTCATCCATACCTTCTACATCTGGTGTCTGATGATCTTTTAAAAGTTCTGCCTCATGTGCTTCATACAGACTTTTCACTTCAAGTGAATGATGTGTCTGATCGAATTTTGTAATCTGGAACGGGTCTTTTCCGTTCTGCTGCAGTTCTGCTAATTTGTCACGACGAACCTTTCTTAACTGGTTTACGTCCTGTTCCTGTCCATTGTTCTGCTGCTTAGCCACTTTATATTCTCCTTCCTTATCCGAATTCAGACCTCTCTTATAAGAGAGGCCTGAGTGTATCCTGGTTATTCTTCGACGGGTGTCCGCCTGTCTCTTATAATGAACGGCTGATGTCCAGTACTTTGTACTCCATTACTCCTGCCTGTGTTTCTACAGTTACGACATCCCCTATCTTCTTGCCCATCAGAGCCTGGCCAACTGGTGATTCATTGGAGATCTTTCCTTCCAGACTGTTCGCCTCTGTAGATCCAACCAGTTTGAATTCCATCTCTTCGTCAAATGTGATGTCGAATACTTTTACTGTACATCCGATATTGATCTTATCGAAGTCAACTTCTTCTTCTACTACTACTTCTGCATTCTTAAGGATACCTTCCAGCTCTTCGATACGTGCTTCGATGTCTCTCTGCTCATCTTTTGCTGCATCGTACTCAGCATTCTCTGATAAGTCCCCCTGTTCTCTTGCTTCTTTGATCTTCTGAGCGATCTCTCTACGTTTTACAACCTTGAGGTTCTCAAGTTCATCTTCCAGTGCTTTTAAACCAGCATAAGTAAGTAATTTCTTCTTTGCTTCCATGTGTTTTGCTTCCTTTCTTTTCCCACTATTATCCTGACAATTTTCTGTCTGAATCATCTATCTAAATGTTTTATATGTCATAGAATAAAGATACTTTCACAATTTCATTATTATACATAAATGCCTGTTTTATGTCAATGTTTTTATCGGGCGGAAACGCTTATTTTCTGCCTGTTTCCGGCATTTCTTTGTCCTTTTCAACAGCTTTTTTCATCCCCGGCCAAAAACAGTGTTCAAATGCTCTTCCTTTCCGGCTATCCGCTACACAATTGCCCGGTCAAGAAGCTCTTCCAATTCCTCGTAAGACTCTACCTGATTGATCGCATCCCTGAGTTTCGCAGAGCCTTTCATTCCTTTCGTATACCAGGCTACATGCTTTCGCATCTCCCTTATTCCGATAAAATCTCCTTTGAACTCAATCTGAAGTCTTGCATGACGCAGCATCGTTTCTTTGATCTGTTCCGGTGTCGGTCTTGGTGGAACAACGCCTGTTCTTTCGTATTCCTGAAGCTCATGAAAAATCCACGGATTTCCCTGGGCGCCTCTTCCGATCATCACCCCGTCACAGCCTGTTTCTCTCCGCATCTGAAGTGCCATCTCTCCGGACGTCACATCGCCATTTCCGATTACCGGAATGGATACCGCTTCTTTTACCTGACGGATAATGTCCCAGTCCGCCTTACCAGAATAATACTGTTCTCTGGTTCTTCCGTGTACAGCAACTGCTGCACCCCCGGCTTCTTCTATGATCTTTGCGATCTCCACTGCATTGATACTGTCATCATCAAATCCTTTTCTGATCTTTACTGTCACAGGTTTTTCAATTGCTTTTGATACTGCTGACACGATCTCATATACTAGCTTTGGATTCTTCATGAGTGCAGAGCCTTCTCCATTTCGCACCACCTTTGGTACCGGACAGCCCATATTGATATCCAGAATCTGAAATGGCAGTTCCTCGATCATCTTTGCCATCTCACTCATGATCTTCGGATCCGATCCAAAGAGCTGTAATGACACCGGATATTCCTCCGGGTGGATTGCAAGTAATGCTTTTGTATTTTTATTCTTATATTGCAAAGCTTTGGCGCTGATCATCTCCATGCAGAGAAGTCCTGCTCCTTGTTCTTTGCAAAGTAGTCTGAACGGCAGATCCGTTACTCCGGCCATTGGCGCAAGAATATATGGATTTGCCAGATTAACATTCCCGATTTTCATCTTTCCTACTCCTGTTATTTTTATTCCTGCAGAATACGTTCGCTATATACGTGATTCTGAAAATTCCGAATAAGAAATGAGTAGCACTCTGTGCAAATACCGCCGGTCAGCCTTTTTTCAGATACACTTTCGGCTGCCGCAATCATATTTGCACAAAATGCTGCTCATTTTCATCTAACTTACATTTGCAATATGTTTCTTACTTTGTTCTTTTATTTTTCTCGTATATAAAACGAAGTCCCTTTAATGTCAATTCCGAATCATAGATATCAATCATATCTGTTTCATTTGCAATGATCTTGCCAAGTCCGCCGGTTGCCACTACTTTTGCATCTTTGTATCCGGATTCTTCTCTCAGACATTTGATAATATATTCTGTCTGACCGATCTGACCATATACCAGCCCTGCCTGCATCGCAGAGATCGTCTCTTTTGCAAGGATTGTCTCTGGTTTCTTGATCTCAATTGCCGGAAGCATATCTGCTTCTCCCCAGAGCGACTGGGCAGATGTACGGATTCCCGGTGCAATCACACCCGCTTCAAATGTACCATCCGGTCCTATGATGTCAAATGTGGTTGCTGTTCCATAATCTACTACAATCGTCGGTCCACCATATTCCGAATACGCACCTACTGCGTCTACGATACGGTCCGGTCCAACCTGTCTTGGATTCTCAGTTACAATACGGATACCGGTCTTAATTCCAGCCGATACAACCACCGGTTTTACTCCAAAATACTTAATGATCGCACTACCTAATGAATGCATCACATCCGGAACTACAGATGCGATAATTACCGCATTGATCCTTGAACTTTCAATTCCATGTCTTTCTACCAGTTCCTGTAATGTAATTCCATATTCATCTGATGTTCTTGGCTGCTTTGTCTTTATCCGGAATGTGCCGAATAATTCTTCTCCATCAAATACCCCAAGTGTAATATTGGTATTTCCTACAT
Source organism: Dorea sp. (assembly GCF_977044405.1). Classification (NCBI taxonomy): domain Bacteria; kingdom Bacillati; phylum Bacillota; class Clostridia; order Lachnospirales; family Lachnospiraceae; genus Dorea; species Dorea sp. The sequence goes on along the minus strand of NZ_CDRRQK010000046.1, from coordinate 5,245 downwards.
CTATTACCAGAAGCATACTGTTCCTCCTGCTTTTTCTCTTTCTTTTTCCGTATCTTCCCCGTCTTCAAGATTTACATCTTCTCCAAGGAAGAATACACGGTAATATAACTGCAATGCCTGCAGAAGATCCTGCTTCTCTCTTTGCAGCTGCTTGATCTTTAACTGACTTCCGATATCATCGAATGTCGGATCAAAGTCTTCACATGTAACTTCAAAGCACAATTCTCCGTCTTCTTCATATACCAGTGTCAGGATTCCTCCCACATCATGTACATAGAGTACGCACATGATCTTTAATTCATTTTTTACATCTTCCGGAAGCTGTTCAAAATCCGGATTCAGATAATATTTTTCTTCATAGGAATTGGCTCCGCAAAGCACTACTTTTCCATCATACATATCCATATACTCCTCTTACCGATACTTCTCCGGCATATATCTCTTTTTCTTCTCCCTCAGCTGTCCTTACGATCAGCTCTCCGGTCTTGTTAATTCCGAGCGCATGTGCTTCGTATTCATTACCCGGTTCCAGTACTTTTACATCCCGGTCCAGGTTAACCAGCATCGAATTATAAAGCTCCTGCAATCCCGACAGATCTTCTGTCTTCACAAATATCTCATAGTCCTTTTCAAAGCTTTTCATAATCGCTGCAATTAGTTCCGAACGTTTCACCTGTTTACCAAGTTCCATCTTAAGCGACGAAGCAGTCTTCCTGATATCCTCCGGGAAGTCATCCTGGTTGACATTAATGCCTGCTCCAATGACTACATGATTGATATAATCAATCTCCGTACTCATCTCTGTCAGGATTCCACAGATTTTCCGTCCATTTACTACGATGTCATTCGGCCACTTGATTTTGGTATCAAGTCCGGTTACTTCCTTAATGCCCTCTGCCACAGCAATTGCCATCACAAGTGTCAGCTGCGGAGCTTTCAGCGGCGAGATCTCCGGATACAGTAAGATCGTCATATAGATACTGCTTCCTGCCGGCGACTGCCACACGCGGCCGCGGCGGCCTTTTCCTGCGACTTGCATATCTGCCACGAACAATGTTCCTTGCGGGGCCTTGTTATCTCCCGCCTCTTTGGCACGGTTATTTGTCGAATCTATCTCATCATAATAGACAACATTGCTTCCTGCCCACTTTGTATCCATGAGACTTTCAATCTCAGCCTTTGACATCACATCCGGACTGTCGATAAGGCGGTAGCCCTTGTTGCGCACCGCCTCTATCTGGTATCCTTCTTTTTTCAACTGATCGATCACTTTCCAGACTGCCGTTCTTGACACCTGGAACTGTTCGCACAATTGTTGTCCGGAAATGTATGTATTACTTTCTTTTAACAAACGTAATATCTCTGATTTCATAATGCTCTTATCTGCCTACTCTCTCTCGCCAAGTGTTGCAACCATTACTGCTTTGATCGTATGCATACGGTTTTCAGCCTCATCAAATACTTTTGACTGTGGAGACTCGAATACCTCATCTGTAACTTCCATGTCATCAAGGCCGAATTTGTCATGAATCTGCTTGCCGATCTTGGTCTTCAGATCATGGAATGCCGGCAGGCAGTGTAAGAAGATTGCCTGTTCTCCTGCATTTTCCATTACTTTCTTCGTTACTTTGTATGGTGATAATTCACGGATACGTTCTTCCCATACTTCGTCCGGCTCACCCATGGATACCCATACATCTGTGTAGATAACATCTGCGCCTTTTGTTCCGCTTTCGATATCTTCTGTCAGTGTGATCATAGCGCCACTTTCTTTTGCATAGCCTCTGCATGTCTCTACCAGTTCTTCATTCGGGAAGTAATTCTTTGAAGTGCATGCTACAAAGTGCATTCCAAGTTTTGCACAAGCGATCATCAGAGAGTTACCCATGTTGTATCTGGCATCTCCCATGTATACAAGCTTGATTCCTTCCAGATGTCCGAAGTGCTCACGGATAGTCAGCATATCTGCCAGCATCTGTGTTGGGTGGTATTCATTGGTCAGTCCGTTCCATACTGGAACTCCGGCATATTTTGCAAGGTCTTCTACGATTTCCTGACCGAATCCACGGTATTCGATTCCGTCGAACATTCTTCCAAGTACTCTTGCTGTATCTTCGATACTTTCTTTCTTTCCAATCTGGGATCCAGATGGATCAAGATATGTGGTTCCCATCCCCATATCATGTGCTGCAACTTCAAATGCGCAGCGTGTTCTTGTACTTGTCTTTTCAAAGATCAGAGCAACATTCATTCCTCTGTACTTATCTACCGGAATTCCTTTTTTCTTCTTTTCTTTTAAATCTGCCGCGAGATCGATCATATAAGTGATCTCCTCTGGTGTAAAATCTTTCAGTGTCAGAAAATTTCTTCCTTTCAAATCCATTGTATTATACCTCGCTTTTTATCTACTATCTTTTGTCTCTTATCTTTTATCCGCCGTCTTTTGTGTGACAGCTGTCCGGCCATCACTCATTTTATCTATTCCTCTCCTTTTTCCGCTTTGTCATCACCAGCATCCGCTGCAATCTCTGTCACGGATTTGACCAGTCCTGCAATCCCCTGAATCTCGGACGGGATAATGATCTTCGTTGCTTTTCCATCCGCAGCCTTGGCAAATGCTTCCAGACTCTTCATCGTAAGAACTGCTTCATCTGCTCCTGCTTCTTTCAGGAAACGGATACCGTCTGCATTTGCTTTCTGTACTTTTGCAATTGCTTCTGCTTTACCTTCTGCTTCACGGATAGTTGCTTCCTTACGGGCTTCCGCTCTTAAGATAGCTGCCTGCTTCTCTGCTTCCGCATCCAGGATTGCAGATTCTTTGTGACCTTCTGCCACAAGAATGGTTGACTTTTTCTCTCCTTCTGCACGAAGAATTGCTTCGCGGCGTTCACGCTCTGCTTTCATCTGTTTTTCCATCGCATCCTGAATAGCTGCAGGTGGAATGATGTTCTTAAGTTCTACACGGTTTACTTTGATTCCCCAAGGGTCGGTGGCAACATCAAGGGATGCTCTCATCTTTGTATTGATCGTCTCTCTGGATGTCAGTGTCTGGTCTAATTCCAGATCTCCGATAATATTACGCAGTGTTGTTGCTGTCAGGTTCTCAATGGCCATGATCGGATTGGCAACACCGTAGCAGAACATCTTCGGATCTGTAATCTGGTAGAACACAACCGTATCAATCCGCATCGTTACATTGTCTTTTGTGATTACCGGCTGTGGTGCAAAATCAACAACCTGCTCTTTTAAATCCACTCTTCTTGCCACACGGTCCAGAATCGGCACCTTAAAATGCAGTCCGGTTCCCCATGTTGCCTGATAGGCTCCGAGTCTTTCAATAACAAGTGCCTGCGCCTGCCTTACAACTTTTACGCAGGAGATCACCACACAGATCACAATAATCAATAAAATCAAACCTAAAATCATAGTTACTCCTTTCCCGGCTGCTCACCTTTTTCCCTTACGATGAGTTTTACGCCCTGAATCCCGTTGACTACAACAATCGTATTCTTCTGAATCTTTCCATCCGGTTCATCCGTCTTTGCCGACCAGATCTGTCCCCGGATCTCTACCTGTCCTTTGGCCTTGATCGTATCGATGTCTTCTGTGACAAGTGCCTGCTGCCCAATCAGACCTTCTGCATTCGTCTTCTGCCTCTCCTGATTAAAATACTTCACCGCAATCGGTCTTGTCAGTACAAGCAGTACTGTTGAAACTACTATGAATACACCAACCTGGATCCATATGCCGAATCCCACCAGTCCGGTCAGAAATGCCATGGCCGCACCTCCGGCAAACCAGATGGTCGTAAGCCCCATAGTTACAATCTCAATAATCAGAAGGACAATGAATATCGCCAGCCAATAGATTACTTTCATACGCTGTCCTTTCTTTGTCTCAACCAATAGTATCTCTTGCCAACTATATTACTATACTCCGCTAAAGAAAGCAATTTTCTTCGGCGAAATGACAGGATTGTATCTAATTTTGTCCTTTATATTTTGTCTTTTTACCGCACCTGTATCTGTATGAAATCCTCGTCAGCGTTTCTTACATATTTCTTCTCTGTCTCGCCGCTTCAAACATCAGTACAGACGCTGCAATCGCTGCATTTAACGATTCTACCTGACCAAGCATCGGGATTTTGATATAGCAGTCTGCCATATCTGCAATTTCTCTTCTGAGACCATTCCCTTCATTTCCAATCAGGAATGCACATGGTTTTTTCAGGTCTTCTTTATCATAAGAGTTTCTGCCTTCCAGATGCGCTGCGTAGGTTGTGATTCCCTGGTCTTTTAGTTCCTGAATGCTCTTTCCAAGATCCTCTACATAGACAAACGGCATACGGTATACAGATCCCATCGTCGACCGGATAGTCTTTGGATTGTAAATATCCACGCATTCCCTATCCATCAGGATTCCGGTTACGCCGGCTCCTTCTGCCGTACGCAAAATGGTTCCCATGTTCCCCGGATCCTGCAGATGGTCCAGCACCATAATCAGCGGACACTGCACTTCTGTCAGTTCTTTTACCTCATGGTTCATCTGTTCCACCACACACAGGATTCCCTGCGGTGTCTTTGTGTCTGATGCATGGGCGAATACGGTATCCGTCAGTTCTTCTACTCTTACTTTGGCATCTTTCAGGACTTCTTTTACCGTATCTTTTTCTTTTTTGTAAAATGATTCGGATACATACACTTCTCTTAACTTTTCAACCGGTACTTCACGGAACATGCGGATGCCTTCTACCAGAAATACTCCCTCTTCGTCTCTTAGTTTTCTTTTCTTTTTTAAATTCACCAGACGTTTGACTCTGGCGTTGGATGTGCTTGTAATCATATGTGTTGTTCCTCGTTTTCTTAATTATTTATCTTATCATAGCATAATATATTATTTTTATGTTGTACATTTTTAAGTATAGTATATTATTTTATATTATACTATGATGTATTTGTTACCGCCTCCAACACAAGTTACAGAAAGGAGGTGTTTTTATGGATTTCTTGATATCATTCATTATCACCGTTATGGCTGGTGTAGTTTGCCACTTCATCATCAAATGGTTAGACGGTGATCTTTAACCGGTAACTAGCCTATGATTTTTATTCTTCCATGGTGACATGCTCCCACCACTTAAATCACAGATTTTGAAGTGAGGGCTTCTTGCTCAATGGCTCTACTGAGCCAAGTATCTACAAGCTATCCTCGCGTGCCCCGCGATTCATTTTTACCCAGTTATGGA
>NZ_CDRRQK010000045.1:0-10131 GCF_977044405.1 Dorea sp. | reverse complement strand
ATGGATGGAAATGTGGTAAAAACTCTTTTTGTAACCAATTTTACTTCCAATGGAGGATATGCAGTGCGTGAAGACAGCATTCCTACATGGGTTGCTCATGCTAAGCCCTCTGATATGGACAACACGATCAGCGCCGAAACCGTATAGAACAGACCAATCTTAGCTGTCCATTTTACAGAATGTGTCTCTCGTGCGGTTGCGGCAAGTGCGCTGACACAAGGCATATTAAAGCTGATGGCAAAGATAAAAGCAAGTCCCTGTGCTTTGGTAAAGTTTGCCGACAGGATGGTAGAAATATCTGCGGCACTACCGGCGGTTTTTGCACCAAAAGTAGAACTTACAAGGTTTCCTCCTGTACCGTATAAAGTGTTCAGCACACCGAGCAGAGATTCTATAATACATTGATGATTACATCACAGAGTAATGAGATCAGACGCGGATGCGTTCCAATCGAAGCAAGGAAGGTTCTAAGGACAGATGCCAGCGGTACCAGTATGGCTGAGGCAATCCCGGAGATGATCCCTGCAAATATCATGGCAAGCAGGAAAAAAAGAAATCTGGAAGATAAAAGAAGAGCCACAGATGGGAATACTCAGATATCTTACCATCCGGCTGCTATATGAACTGATGCAGATGCCGAATGAAAGCGAAACGAGGAATTATTATACGAGATCCCAGATTTCGATTGTCAGAGAAGCAGAATCTCTGATCATGCAGGATCTCTCCCGGATCTGAAAGTGATTGAGATCGCAAATGCAGTCGGATATGAGAATCAGGGAAAATTTGCAAGAGTATTTGCAAAGAAATATGGTGTAGCACCATTAGAATATAGAAGAATAAAGAGAGGAAATTTATAAAGATGTACGCAAAGAATGAAGATGATGAGAGTGGCTTATTGAGTCAATCCGTTAAAAATTAAATATGTTAGATTCGTAAAGTAGAAAAATTCTATAGTATATGTTAATATAGTAACAAGGATAGGTTGAAACGCGTTTGCAAAATGAAAAGAGGCGTAAAAAAGATGACCAAGGAAGAATGGTATCAGCAATTATTTTCCCATCTGGAACAGTCAAAATTCAGAAGTAGTTTTCATCTGAAAGAAAAAGACAAGGTATATATACGTGAAAAAGGCATGGATACCATCAGGCGTCACGCAGAAGACTTTATTGCAAAGAGAGAAGCACCGGCGGTGATTCCAAATGACGGGAAGCAGACGCCAATGCGTGGACACCCGGTATTCATAGCACAGCACGCAACCGCGACATGCTGCAGGGGATGCATATATAAATGGCATAAGATGCGCCCAGGCAGAGAACTAAGTAAAGTGCAGCAGGAATATCTGGTGGATGTCATCATGACGTGGATTGAGGGCGAGATGAAACGATGAAAAAAGAGAATATGAAAAAAGACGATCCCGGAAGACAGAAGAGCAGATTGATGGAAGTATATATGAGTTGGAGAATGAAGAGGTACCAATGATATATGGTTTTTCGGATAAAGTTTCTGTCAGGATATTCGATGGTAAATGCGAGATTGACTTTTCACTTGTCTATGAAGATATCAGATTCATAGATGAGAGGGAATGATAAATAATAAAGCTATAAAAATCTGAAATGTAAAGGAAGAACGACATGGAACTTCGTGTATTAAAATATTTCCTCATGGCGGCGCAGGAAGAGAATATTACAAGAGCAGCGAAACTACTTCATATCACACAGCCGACCCTGTCAAGACAGTTAATGCAACTGGAAGAAGAACTGGGAACGAAGTTATTTAAGCGCGGAAAACATAATATTTATCTGACTGAAGACGGGATACTTTTGAAAAAACGTGCACATGATATCGTAGCACTGGCAGAACGTACGGAAAGAGAATTTAAAGAACAAAAAGAAGAACTGGCAGGGGAGATTATCATTGGCTGCGGTGAGAGCCGAAGTATGCATGAACTGGCAGAAAGTATTGCGGATTTTCAGAAAATGTACCCGATGGTTCAGTATGAACTCTATACGGCAAATGCAGATGATGTAAAGGAAAAACTGGATAAGGGCTTACTGGATCTTGGAATGGTCACAGAACCGGTAGACATTTCCAAGTATAATTTTATCCGGATGAAACAGATGGAAGAATGGGGCATTCTGATAAGAGAAGATTCAAAGCTTGCACAAAAAGAATCTGTAACCCCAGAAGACCTGGCGGAGATACCACTGATTATGGTAAAAAGAGATCTGGTGAAGAACGAACTGGAAAGCTGGTTTGGAGAATTCTATCCAAGGCTTCATGTGACCGGAACGTATAATCTTCTGAATAATGCTGCAATCTTTGTGCAAAAAGGAATCGGAGCGGCTATCTGCTTTGAGGTTGGCAATCATTATGATGAGCTTACTTTTGTACCGATGAAACCGGCACTTCACAGTGGATGTGTTCTGATCTGGCGGAAGAATGAAGCATTGTCAGAGACGGTGAAAAAATTTCTGGATGTATTTTCGGAAAAGGAAAAATAACTCAGAAAAGCATGGAAGCAATAGTATAAAGATGATAAAGAAACAAAATAACCCTGTAGAAATCTAAGTGCATACAGTACATTTCTACAGGGATTTTTACTTATATAAATATTATATTTGATAAAATTATGAGAAGCAGATCTGTATGATTACACAATACTCATAAACCACTCAACCGTAGCCGGATCATGATGTGAGAAGAACAGACTGTTTTCAGTATCTAAAGCTTCCAGTATCTTCATATCGTCAGCAGAAAGCGAAAAATCAAATACATTAAAGTTTTCTTCCATACGCTCTTTGTGAACAGACTTTGGAATAACAACAACACCGCTCTGGATCAGGAAACGAAGTGCAACCTGGGCAGGTGTTTTTCCGTATTTTTCACCGATTTCTTTCAAAGCAGGTGTATTGAAGTAATCATTTCTGCCTTCTGCGAATGGTCCCCATGACATGATCTGTGTATCGTGCTTTGCCATATATTCTTTTGCAACTTTCTGCTGCTGGAACAGATGAGTTTCTACCTGGTTGACAGCAGGCTTTACTTCTGCAAAATGTACCAGATCCAGATAACGGTCAGGGTAGAAGTTGGAAATTCCGATTGCTCTTACTTTGCCGGCTTTGTAAGCTTCTTCCATAGCGCGGTAAGATCCATAATAGTCACCGAATGGCTGATGGATAAGCAGAAGATCAATATAGTCGGTTTTTAATTTCTTTAAAGATTCTTCAATCGAAGCTTTTGCCTTTTCATATCCGGCATTTGTGATCCATACTTTTGTAGTGATAAAAAGATCTTCTCTTGGAAGTCCACATTTTTCAATGGCGTTTCCAACGCCCTCTTCGTTGCCGTAAGCCTGTGCAGTATCAATACTGCGGTATCCGGTCTGGATGGCTTCCAGTACACAGCGTTCTGTATCTTCTGGTGGAGTCTGATATACTCCGTATCCTAAAATTGGCATTTTTACACCATTATTCAATGTTACATATTCCATGTTCCATACCTCCTGTAATAAAAAATGTGAAATGTAATTTGTAGTTTATATAGCAGTGCAATATGGTTGCAAAGCTGTGTAGAAAAGCAAGAGATGAGCTACAGTTCATAGGCAGAAATCCGCTGAAGTGAAAAATCCGTATGATCATAGTAGCAATTGTGGAAATAACCTGCTTTCTACAATTTTAAATTTACACTGTGATGGAAAAAATGTACAATAGAAAATAAGAAAAGCAGATTTCATAAAATGAATAGTAAGATAAGAACAAAGAAAAATAAAAGAAAGAGGAAGGGATATGATGAATCTAAATGAACTGAAACAGTTCACAGCATTTGCAAAGTATGGGACACTATCCAGAACAGCCGAAGTTCTGAATATCTCCCAGCCAACGATCACCAGAACCATGCAGCATGTAGAAGAAGAATTTGGCGTAACTTTGTTCAACAGAGGGAAAAATAAGATCACACTGAATGAGACCGGGGAAAAAGCAGTGGAGTGTGCGAAGAAGCTTTTAGAAGAAGCAGAAAATACGATTCGTACAGTTCAGGCATTTGATAAAAGTATGCATACCATCCGTGTTGAGTCCTGTGCGCCGGCACCACTTTGGACGCTGCTTCCGGACATTACCGCCAGATACCATGAGAATATGATATCATCCAGATTATTATCTGATATAAATGAGATTATACAGCACGTAAGGGACGGCGAATGTGATATAGGGATTCTTCCGGGGGCAATTGAGAGATACGTAGATGGCAAAGAATGCTTAGAAAATGCGATGTCAGAAGCTGAGTTATTAAGGAAAGAGGCATTAGAAACGAGAATTATAAACAATCAGGAAAAGGAGACATTAGTAGATGTTACCTATCTGAGAGAAAAATTAAATGTCTGCATTTCAAAAGAACACGAACTTGCACAGTATGAGGAATTATCCATGGATCAGTTAAATGGATACAATTGCCTGTTGCGGGACCAGATTGGATTCTGGACCAATCTTTGTCATCAGAAGATGCCGGCGTCAAGATTTCTGGTACAGACGGATGAGTTTGCATTTGAGGAGCTGATCCGGTCGTCTACTTTATTTTGCTTTACGACGAATTTTGCGACGGATGTGAATCATTTACTAAAGGACAGAAAGGTGATTCCGCTGACAGATCAGGAAGTAGATGTTACATATCATCTGATATGCAGAAGGGAGAAAGAAGAATATATTAAAATCTACAGATAAATATAGGAAACACGATAGAATGTGTTTGAAAAATCATTTCTGCAATCTACACATCCCACTTTGTGGTCTATATCTTTTAGAAAGCATTTTCAGACACACTCTGGAAAAGTGAAAACAGTATGGAATATTAGGAAAGAGAGGTCAGAAGAAATGTTATGAGTACAATGAAAGAAAAGATGCACACAGGAGAGTTATATCTTCCAGGAGATGAGGAGATTATAAAAGAACAGTTCGACTGCCTGGAACTATTATATGATTACAATGCAACAAGACCGAAAGAGCAGGAAAAGAGACAGGAATTATTAAAGAAAATGTTCGCAGAGATTGGAACAGATTGCTATATAGAGCCGCCGCTTCATGCGAATTTTGGCGGGAAGCATGTACATTTTGGAAAGAATGTATATGCGAACTTTAATCTGACATTGGTGGATGATACACATATTTATGTAGGGGATTATACGATGATCGGGCCAAATGTAACAATTGCTACGGCTGGGCATCCACTGTTGCCGGAACTTCGCAGGCAGGGGTATCAGTATAATAAGCGTATCAGGATAGGAAGAAACTGCTGGATCGGGGCGGGTGCTGTTATAGTGCCGGGAGTTCATATAGGAGATAATGCCGTGATTGGAGCAGGAAGCATCGTTACAAAAGATATTCCATCGGACGTTGTAGCAGTGGGAAATCCATGTAAGGTACTGCGTGAGATTGATGAAGCTGAGATAGAACGGCTGAAAAAGATTGAAAAAATCAATTAAAGCTCATAAAGATAGATTTCTTGTATCATAGTGTGTGAAGAATATGCTATACTTATGTTCTATATCGGTAATATAGAAATCAGAAATATTACTGATAGAGGATGAAAAATGTATTCGGAAAAGGGCTTTGTAAAAATAAGAGATAAAAAGTCTGAAGAGTATATAAGACACGGGAGGAAAAAGCAGAAAAAATATGAGTGAGAAATCTATGAATAAAGATACAAGAAAAAATGTCATACTGCTGCATATTGCGGTTATGTGCTTCAGCTTTTCGGGAGTCATCGGACAGTATGTGCAGGTACCGGCGGTACAGGTGGCAATGGGAAGAGTGATCTGTTCTTCGTTATTGCTATTGCTTATTTCGCTGTTCTGTAAAGATAAACTGACGCTGAACTGTAAGAAAGACTATGGACTTATGATCATGACGGGATTGGTAATGGCAATCCACTGGTCAAGCTTCTTTCAGTCGATACAGACATCGTCAGTAGCAATTGGAACGATTACATTTTCCACGTTCCCGTTATTCCTGACGTTTCTGGAGCCACTGATTTTTCATGAGAAGATTCGCGGAAAGAATATATTGAATGCACTGATTCTTCTGTTGGGCGTATTGATCACAATTCCGGAATTTTCAGTAGAAAATAAGGTGACAGTCGGAATCTTGTGGGGAATGCTTGCAAGCTTTACCTATGCGGTGATGACATTATCGAACCGCTATTTTTCAAGCAGATATAAAGGACGTACGATCTGTCTGTATGAGCAGGGAACAGCGGCAATTGCCCTGCTTCCGGCGCTGGTACTGGTAAAAGCAACCTGGAGACCGGTTGACTTTGCAGGAGTTGCGACGATAGGATTTTTATGTACGGCGATCGCATATTCCTTATACGTAACAGCGCAAAAGGGTGTAAAGGCACAGACAGCGGGAATCATCTCAGGAATGGAGACTGTGTATGGAATTGTATTTGCACTGCTGTTCTTAAGAGAAGTTCCGACGATCCGCGAACTGGTCGGAGGGGCGGTGATACTTGGAATTGCATTCTATTCTTCGCTGCATAGTGATGATGACTAGGTATGGGGACAATCTGGAAACGGGTTGTCCTTTTTTAGATCAAAGTATGCAAGAGAAACAGCCAGTGTCAGGTTCTGTGTATACCAAAGTATACAAGAAAAGTTGCCGGTGGCAAGTTTGCGGCATATGTAGTAAACTGATTTATCGTAAGAAATTTTTAAGATTTACATCGGAAAATTTTTAAAACGTTCCATATATATTGTGATTGTACACGAAGATTGGCGGGTGTACAAAAGAAGAGAGGGGGGAACCTGGGAAGATGGAGACAGAGAAAATCCTGGTCGTGGACGACAATAAAGAAATCGTCTACTCCATCAGTGAGTTATTAAAGTATGAAGGATATGAGACGCTGAAGGCCTATGATGGCATGGAAGCACTGGATATTATGGAAAGAGAGCATGTAGATCTGATTCTTCTGGATGTAATGATGCCGAGACTGAACGGATTATCAGCACTTATGAAATTAAGAGAAAAGAGCCGGATCCCGGTCATTATCTTATCGGCGAAGACAGAGGAAAGTGATAAGGTATCGGGACTTACGCTGGGGGCAGATGACTATATCGAAAAACCATATAATCCGGCAGAGCTGATCGCCAGAGTAAAAGCACACCTTAGAAGATACAGAGCCTGGGGCGGTGAAGAACCGGCAAAAAAGAAAGATCCGGATAAGATCGTCAACGGCGGACTGATGCTGGATAAAAAACAGCGGGTGATATTCGTAGAAGGTGAAGAGGTACATCTGACTGCAACAGAATATAAGATTCTGGAACTTTTAATGAGCCATCCGGGGCAGGTCTTTCCGGCAGAACAGATCTATGAAAATGTATGGCAGGAAACAGCTGACTACACGGTTGAAAATACGGTAATGGTACATATCCGCCATATCCGCGAAAAAGTAGAGATTGATGCAAAGAAACCAAGATATGTAAAGGTGGTGTGGGGTATTGGATACAAAATGGAAAAATATGATTAGAATAATAAAAAGCTTTCTGAAAAAATATTATGACTGTATCATCGGAATGCTGTTGTGTATTGTGGGAAGTTTCTTATTCTTTATAATGATAGTAGACAGATACTATTACAGCACATGGGCAGTATGGAGGATAGGAGGAATAGCAAATGTACTTCTACAGCCGGGAATCTGTCTTTTGCTGCGCAGATATATAGGCTTTCGGTATCGGTTCTGGACAGAAGATATGCCGGAAGCAGGAGCAGAACAGGAGACAGCCGACAGTATCTATTATCAGAGATGGAAAGAAAAATCAAAGGAATCCGAAAAACATTTCCGCAATATATTTGCAGCAGAACTGGCAATAGCAGTTGTCTATCTGTGGCAGATTAGTGTTAATTCACAGTGGGGATGGAATTATGCACTGGGATATGTCGTGGTCATCAGTGTATTTATTGAATATATAGGCTGCCTTTGGATCATAAGAAAATTCTGGAACAAAGAATTAGATCAGATTATGGAACGCACAGAAATCTTCTTCCAGAAACGTCTCGAACAGGCGCTTGAGATTGAGAAGAAAAGTCTGGATAAGGTATCAAGAAGCGATCAGTTAAGAGTGGATCTGATCACAAATGTATCGCATGACCTGAAGACTCCGCTGACTTCGATCGTGGGTTATCTGGAGCTTATTAAGAAGGAAGAATTAAGCGATGTCGTCAAAGACTATGTGGATGTAATTTCATCCAGGGCAGAGAAGCTTGGAGAGATGATCAACAGCCTGTTCTCTCTTGCAAAAGCAAGCAGTGGCAACATAGAACTGCACAAAGAAAAGTTTGAACTCAACCGGCTGATAGAACAGATATTTGCAGATATGGATGATAAGATGAAAGACAGCGGATTAACATTCGTGACACAGCTGACAGAAGAAGATACGGAAATATATTCCGATAATTCATACTTCTACCGCATCTGCCAGAACCTGATAGAGAACGCATTAAAATATTCGGCAAAAGGAACCAGAGTATTCGTAAAGACATACAAAAAGGATGTGCTGGGATCCGGAGAGAAAAATGTTCTGGAGATCACAAACACATCGGCTTATCCGATGGATTTTGAAAAAGAAGACATTATCGAGCGCTTTGCAAGAGGTGATAAAGCAAGAAGCAGCGAGGGAAACGGCCTGGGACTTGCAATCGTAAGCACATACGCAAAAGCGCTGGATGGGGAATTTGATATAAAGATTGACTGTGATCAGTTTAAGGCAATTGTGAGTATATAAAGAAGCTTGAAAAGATTCATCTGATATGACCTTTGGAAGGTGTAAAAGGCATTTTAAAAGATAATATGAGTTTATAAAAAGACGTTTTTGAATTAGAAAGTTTGAGAGAGAATTTTCGATTCAAAAGCCTCTTTTTTTTGTGGAAACTATTTAGTGACGTGCATATATGTCACAAATGAGGGTAATTATTACAATAGCAAGTAACTCGATTGCATATTTTGAAAAAGGCAAGCAACGCTTGCTTGAATTTGGCTTGTCAGACTGATATGTTGTGGAAAAGTGCTGCACTTAAAGAAGAAGGAATTCCTCGAAAAAATTAAAAAAATAGAAAGCCAGCCGTTTGAAAATGTCTGTTGCGGGGAGGGAAGAATTATAAACTTAAAAGAAATAGAATATATAGATTGCCAAGGAGAAAAAAGATTAATAGAGTATTATGATAGGAATGAATGGGTATGGAGAAGAAAGAAAAATAAAAAAATAACTGCAGAAATAGCATTGGTACATGAAATTGAAAAAGTAGAAATATTTTTCGGAAAGTATACAGGTAAGGAAAAAAATAGAGAATTTGTATTATTAGAAACGAAACCAAATGAATTTTACTTTGTACAGTATTTGGGAAATTTGAAGTGGATAGATGAAGAAACAGTGTTCTTGGAAGCAAAAAGAGGAGAAGAAGGATTGGTGATAAACATAAGTACAGGAAGTGTTAAGAAGGTTGATTGTACCTTTTGAATATAAGATGGGATACAATGGAATTTTCTGGGTGATGAATTAAAAGAAATAAACAATATAAGAAAAGGCGATATAATTGGCTGTCGTGCTAGTTGTTTAGCTCGACAGTCATAAGAAAAGGTAATTTAGAATATTCGGATTTAGAAGTTTATCTAACTTTGTTATAAAATATAGTGGACAAGCAAATATATTTATGTTTTAATAAACTCAAAGCATTATATTTCTGGAAAAAGCAGTATTAACTGCATCTGATATCATATCTTAAATCATTCCAACAGTCTGAAAAGACAGTAAGAAATCTCAATGCTTTCATATTTCCCAAAAAACAAGCAGAGAGATTATAAAATCCGAGAATGATCCGATGTTAGATGTGATGATGATTGACGATAGACAGAATCTCCTGCGCATTCAACAAAGGAGGTCTGTTATGTGCACGAATACAGATTTATTGCCAGTGAATCCAAAGTACAAAGCAAGAATATTTGAACTATTGTATCAGGACAAAAAAGAACTGCTGGATCTATATAATGCAGTGAACGGAACAAGCTATGAGGATCCCGAAGAATTGGAGATTAACACGTTGGAGAATGCCGTTTATATGGCGATGCATAATGATGTATCATTTG
>NZ_CDRRQK010000044.1:0-11012 GCF_977044405.1 Dorea sp. | reverse complement strand
AAGCGCTGGTATCCTGTTTGCAGCGTTTTTTGGCGCGATGTGTAGAAGTTCTTAGGCAGTTTGACTTTCCGTTAAAGGGACGGAGCGACACTGTTTGAGCCGAACGGCGAGTTTGGAGTGGAGTCCCTTTCGCCCTTAGGAAAGTCGGACTGCCTTAGAACTTCTGCATCGTGACATCTAGCAGCAAATAGGATACCAGCGCTTTCTCATGGACCGGGAGACCACCATGAACTAGTGTATTAAACAGCAATTACCAAATATTCATCACATGCTGCATCCCAAGACTAACAACCGTAATCCCAACCCAGCAGCATCCACCAAGCAGAAGTGGTTTTCCACCTGACTTGATCAGTTTCACAACATTACTGTTAAGCCCGATCGCAGCCATAGCCATAATGATAAAGAATTTAGATAATTCCTTTAACGGAGCAAATACATCTGCGCTCACGCCCATACTCATACATACAGTAGTAATCACTGCTGCGATGATAAAGTATAAGATGAACATAGGAAATGCTCTCTTTAAGCTGAATTTGTTAGCTGTCGCATCTGCAGTTTCAGCGTTAGCTGCAGATTTTGCACGGATCAGAGATAATACCAGTGTGATTGGAATAATTGCCAGTGTACGGGTAAGTTTTACCGTAACGGCAGTATTCAAAGTTTCGCTTCCGAGATTCCACATACTGTCCCAGGTAGAAGCAGCGGCCGTAACGGAAGAAGTATCATTAATAGCAGTTCCGGCGAATAATCCGAAGGAGCTTCCGCTTGTAGTGTCAAAGCCAAGTGCACTTCCAAGTACCGGGAAGAGTACAGCCGCGATAACATTGAAGAAGAAGATAACGGAGATTGCCTGCGCAACTTCAGTATCATCTGCATCGATGACCGGTGCAGTGGCGGCGATTGCGGATCCTCCACAGATGGATGAGCCGACGCCTACAAGAATCGAAGTATTGGATGGGACATTCAGGATCTTGCGGAGCAGCCATGCAAGAATCAGGGAAGTACTGATCGTGCATACGATGATCGGAAGAGATTGCTTTCCGGTCTGTAAGATCACACCAAGATTCATACCAAATCCAAGCAGGACAACAGCAGTCTGTAAAATAATCTTGGAAGTCCATTTGATACCGGATTCGGCTTTGCCCTTATTGGTCCATACTAACGTAATCAGCATTCCGGCAAGAATCGCAATGACAGGACCACCGACAACGGGAAATATCTTTCCAAGAAGCCAGGAAGGTACTGCAATCACAAAGCAGACCAGAATACCAGAAAGGTTTTTCTGAATAAAGTTCATGTTGATTTCCTCTTTCTCATTTCTTTTGTGTATGTAAATTACTCTAGAAATTATAGCACCGAATAAAACGATCAGCAAGAAGAACGCATACAATAAATATAGGAATAGATGACAAAAAAGATGAATATATATTTTTTTATAGTGTAATATGAAAACTATATTTGAAAGAGTATAGGACAAAGCGTATAATAAAAATACAAGAGAAAAATTAAGATTGGCAAAAATGGAAGCGTATATAAAAGCGAAAAAGGACCGGAGTGGAAAGATTGTCTATGACCAGGAATTCCGGGCTATGACAAAGAAGGGGGAATACCGCTGGTTTCGTACGACAGGGAGAATGACGGAAGAAAAGAAAGAAAAGACGGCTACATTTTATGGGATGCTGATGGATATCCAGATGCTTGCAAAAGCAGTAAATAATATAAAAATGCAGCAGGCATAATAACGTTGCTCTTCCTGCTGTCTGACAGGAATTAATTATGAGAAAGATACGAAGATGCATACATGTGTGATTGAACAAGTGTGGAAAGATGAATAGAAGCATTAAAAATGACGATGAACGAAGAGATGCTTGTTGCAAAAAGGAGAAAAAGTATTATGATGACAAGAGCGGAAGCACTGGCATATGGAATGTCGTTTGACAATGTATATGAAGAAAGACCATTCCGTGATCAAAACTGGCAATTGGTAAGAGTAAAAGGAAGCAAAAAAACATTTCTCTGGATCTACGAACGTGACGGATATATCAATCTAAATGTAAAAGTAGATCCTCAGTGGAGGGATTTCTGGCGTTCGGCGTATGAGTCGGTGACAGCCGGATACCATCTGAATAAAGAACACTGGAATACGATTATACTTGATGGAAGCATTCCGGAAGAAGAAATCAAAAGAATGATTGCAGAAAGTTACGATCTGATTACAGAGAGTCCGACAAAGAGAATCTATGAGGCGGTAAAGCGTATCCCGAAAGGGCATGTGGCAACATACGGGAAGGTTGCAGAGATGGCGGGGGAACCAAGAATGGCAAGGGCGGTCGGAAATGCACTGCATAAGAATCCGGATCCGGAGCATATCCCGTGCTTTCGGGTTGTCAATGCAAAGGGAGAACTGGCCGGAGCATTTGCGTTCGGAGGAAAGAATGTGCAGGCGGAACTTCTAAGGGCAGATGGAATCGAAGTGGTAGATGGTAAGGTTGATTTGAAAAAGTATGGAATATAGAAAATGAGCCAGAGGGATAAAAATGTTTTTATCTATCTTCTGGCTCATTTTTTATATTCCAAAGTATGCAAGAGAAGAAAAATAAAAACACTTGACATATTCGAGATATCAGGTATTGAATCTTGTAACATTTGTAGTTACACAGTTTGCAATGGGAATCACGGTTCTGATCGCAAGATATCTTGGTGAGAAGAGACCGGAGCAGATCGGATCGGTCATGCAGGCTCCGAAAG
Organism: Dorea sp.; assembly: GCF_977044405.1. Classification (NCBI taxonomy): domain Bacteria; kingdom Bacillati; phylum Bacillota; class Clostridia; order Lachnospirales; family Lachnospiraceae; genus Dorea; species Dorea sp. Next base: position 8,264 of record NZ_CDRRQK010000044.1, on the reverse strand, counting down.
AGGCTGTTGAGCTGACATCTGTATATGTGCGTATCTGTGGAGGAGGTATCTTCTTCATCATTGCATACATTATGAGTATCCAGCCGGATGCAAGTCTGACGAAGATTGGTCTTGCGGCGCCGGTATCGACGATGGTGGGAATTGTGCTGAATGTGGGATTTTATATTTATCTTGGAAAGCGGGAGAAGAAAATAAGTAAAAAATAAAAATATTATTGTGATTATGATAAAATTAAGATAAAATATAGATAATAAAAATGAAAGGAGAGGAAGAAATGATTCAAATTCGACCAGTTTCTGATTTAAGAAACAAATTTCCTGAAATTGAAACAATTGTAAATAGTGGGAATCCTGTGTATTTAACGAAGAATGGTTATGGTTCTATGGTGGTTTTAAGTTTAGAAGAGTATGCAAGTCTTACTGACAATGTAGAAATGAAACTTGATGAAGCAGACAGGCAGGCGGCAGCAACTGAGGAAAGACTTTCTCATGAAAGTGTATTTAAGAATGTAAGGAGCGTAATACAAGGAAAATAAATCGTATCAACTTCGGTATCTTCCGATGTTTGAGACGGATTTGTTAAGTACAGTAAATTATATTACAAATGTTCTGAAAAACGAAGATGCAGCGATTCGATTAGTTGATGATATTGAAAGTGCTATTTTGAAAAGATTGGAGAATCCTCTCGCTTTCGAACCATATCATTCTATGAAAAAGAGAGAGTATCTATATTATCGAATTTATGTGAGAAATTATGTAGTATATTATGTTGTTATTGGAACTGTTATGGAAGTAAGACGCTTGATATATGGTGCGAGAGATACAGATCGTCATTTATAAAATAGTAGATTGTAATTGACGGGAGGAAAATTACATATTGTACAATCCACAATTAGATACATTCTTATGCGTAGTAGAATCCGGATAAGAATGTGCAGAAGCTTTTGAAAGCAATCAGAACGATCAAAGGTACAAAAGAATCGTAAAGAAAAATAATTCTAAAAAATAAAATAAGACATGCATATAACCGAAAGGTTTACACTGCATAACAAAGCGAGACTTCTGAAACAGTCCCGCTTTTTTTATACTGGAATTATAAAAGAAAGGGGCACAAAACTATGAAAAACTTTGTATTTGAAAATACAACAAAAGTATATTTTGGCGAAGGTTGTGTGAAAGAATATCTTTCCTGTAAAATCAGAAGAAGAACTGGCACTGTTACTTCTTATGCCCTATGAGATGGCAGGAGAAACGGCACATGAATGGATTGGCATGGCAATCTTTATCCTGTTCATCCTGCATCATCTGATGAACCGCAGATGGACAGGCAATATCAGAAAAGGCAGATATACATCGGTGCGCATAATACAGACAGTGCTTGCATTCGTATTATTGGTTCTGATGATTGGTTCGATGGTAAGCGGGATTCTGTTATCCAGACATATCTTCAGAGGTGTGAATATTGCAGGTGCGGCGAATCTGGCACGGAATGTACATATGATCTGTGCGTACTGGGGATTTGTACTGATGGCAGTGCATCTTGGAATCCATTGGAATATGTTTATCGGGATGTTGCAGAAAAGGAGCGGAACATGGATCGGGAAGAAGCTGTGGGCATTGCGCATTCTTGCATTTGCAATCGTAGCTTATGGAATGCATGCATTTGCCGGACGGGATATCACAGGAAAATCTGTGGAGGATATGGTATATGAAGCACAGAGAAAGGTGATTCTGTAACTTGCGGATAAGGAATCTTGTGTTATCATAGGAAGAAATGCAGACTTTATACTGAAAGACAGAGATGATGTGCTGAATGTGTTTATCCATGGAGATATGCCGGAAAAGATACAGCGCATCAGCCGGTTATATCATGTTAGTGACCAGGAAGCTGCAAAGCTGATAGAGGATACAGATAAAAGACGCATGACAAATTACAACTTTTATACAGAACAGAAATGGGGAAAAGCCAGCAATTACACGTTGTGTCTGAACAGTTCACAGCTTGGATATGACAGGTGTGAAGCAATTATTATGGAGTGCAGATAGAGCCTGAGGGGACATCAAAAATATCCAGAGATAATTAGAAAATGAAAATGATTTCCAAATTATATTGACAAGATAAAATTGTGTGATAAAATGAAATGATTTCCAAATTGAAAAGGAGAGGTCAAAATGGCAAAAGCCAGATATAAGACAAAACAGATGACTGAGTTACATACTTTTCTGCAATCGGTGCAGGGACAGCATGTTACTGTACAGGAAATCAGAGATTACTTCAAAGACCGTGAAATTGCAGTCGGAACGACAACGATATACCGGATCATGAGAGCTGCTATCATTGCAAATGCGAAAAATGTGGAAAACTGATCCACGTTCAATGTAGCGAGGTGGAGAGCCTGAGCAGACACATGACAGAAAAAAACGTCTGCAAAAGATTCCACTACAGAAAAAAATACAAATAATAAAATAAAAGTTGTTACAACAATTACAGGCTAAATAAAAATGAAAAGAAGATAAAAATGAAACAAGTTGCAAAAAAGATAACAGAATACATAAAGAAAAGTAAAAGAGCAAAAATATATGGGATATTTTGCATCCTATATCTAATCGCAGTCATATTTGTCATGAATGATGCATGGCTGTATCAGACACCAATTGCAAAACTTACAAACGTAGAGACAAGCGTAGCAGGAGAGAATAAAAGCACTCGCGGAACACAGGAAAAAAGATATAAGCAAAAAATCCGGGGTGTGATATTAAATGGAACGAATAAAGGGAAAATCGTTGATTTTTCTAACGAATATACTTATACAGGAATGTTAAAACAGAAATATCACAAAGGGGATAAAGTATTGCTGAATGGATCTGAAAGTAATGTGGGATCCAGTATACAGAGTGTGAAAAGAGATACAGAACTTGTTGTTTTGCTTGGTCTTCTCATACTTGTACTGATGACGATTGCAGGAAAGAAAGGTTTGCTTACAATCGTGACAGTGGGAATCAATATTGCGATATTTGCAGCAGGATTTTTAAAAAGTGGTGATGATGCGGATGTTGTAACAATCTGTAATAAAATGGTGATTTTCTTTACTGTTGTCACATTGATCGGGTTAAACGGACTTCACAGGAAGACGTGGGCGGCCTTATTGTCAACATTATGTATACTGGCAATGATCATGGGGATATTTGATGCAGTGATCAGTCATACTGCGGAATTGGATTATTCTACAATGGAATATCTGGGGAGTATTGATAATCCGGATGAGATTTTTCATGCGGAGATCCTGCTATCCGGGCTTGGAGCGATCATGGATGTTGCAGTGGCAATTTCTGCGGCTTTGAGTGAGATTGTCACACAGAAACCGGATGTAACATTCCGGGAACTGTTCCGGTCCGGAAGAGAGATTGGATACGATATTATGGGAACGATGATCAATGTACTGTTGTTTGTATTTGGCTGTGGTCTGATTCCAATGTGCCTGATCAGGATGAATAACAGTGTCCGGTTTATGACGATCATCAAATTGCATATTCCGTGCGAATTATGCAGATTCTTCGTGGAGAGTATTGGAATTGTACTTGCAATACCGGTATCTATCCTGATCACAGCTGTGCTGATGAAATTGACAGTAAGGAAGGTGAAGAAGACATGTTGATGATATTAGGAATGATCCTGTTGTGTTTGATCGTGATTATTGGCGGAGACAGAGGAGTGATATCATTGATATCACTGATAGGAAATATGCTGCTGCTTAGCCTGGCTATCTGGCTGATGGCAGCAGGAGCACCGGTGCTTCTGGTCACAGTCGGAGCAGGGATAGTTATTTCATGTGTAACACTTTTCTATCAAAATGATACAAATGTGAAGACAAAGAGTGCATTTGCAGCAGTAGCGATTACAATGACAATCCTCTTCTTCTTTATCTATATGGTGGTGTGGAGAAGTGAGGCAGGAGGACTGAATGAAATTCAGGCTGTGGAAGATGATGTATTATATTATAATATGAATCTGGATATCAGTATGAGAAATGTTGCGACAGCTGTAATCATACTTAGTACACTGGGAGCGGTGCTTGATATGGCACTTACGGTTACAACTTCCGTTTACGAGGTCAGTATTCACAAACCGGAGATAAAACTGACAGAACTTGTAGAAAGCGGGATGCAGATTGGAAGAGAAGTAATCGGAACAACAGTGAATACATTGTTGTTTGCGTATCTTGGAGAATCGTTATTATTATTTTCTTATCTGAAGATGCAGGATTATACACTGGAAACATTATTAAATTCGAAAATATTATTTCAGAACTGTGTATCTATGATATTTGGTGCGATCGCCTGTGTGCTGGTGATGCCGGTTGCGGCGGTGTTAGTCGGAAAGCGTATTAAATCAGCATAAACTAATTATCCATTTACGCCTTCTAAAGATAATTAACGATACAGCAAGCCTGAATAATTCCTCTGTGGTAAGCAATGTATACACACCAACAATTCCCCACTTGAATACATATGCTGCAAGCAGACACAGAGGAATTCCAATACACCATGTGCCAACAATATCAATGATCATAATGATTTTTGTGTTACCGCCGCTTCTTATAATCCCTCCGCCAAGTATCATATTTTCTACCTTGACCGGAGCATACAAGGCAAATACGATAAGCAGTATCTTTCCAAGCTCTTTTACGCTGTCATCAACACGATATAATCCGGTATATACGTCAGCCAAAAGAATGAGCAAAGCCGATACCGTTACTGCACCAATTAAGCCTGCATACATAATTTTCTTTGATTCTGTGTAAGCCTCATCATATTCTTTTCTGCCAAGCCTCTTGCCAATCATCACACCGGCAGCCGCCGACAATCCACTCAGTGCTCCTACGATAAGTCCTTGTATCGGACCGGTAAGTGTATAAGCTGCAAGGTTTGATGTGCCAAGATGCCCATAAACAGCCGACTCCACATTTTGCCCGAGACTCCATAAAAATTCGCTGATCAGAATCGGCAGAATCATGATCAGATAATCCCAGAGTGTGATTTTTTTAAAATGTAGAGACAATATCGGCGTATCTCCCTCTTTTCTGATACATAAGACAAATCCGATAACAATAAATACTAGGTTAAACAACTGCGAAATAAGTGTGGCAATCGCAGCTCCCTTTATTCCCATACATGAAAATCCAAATTTTCCAAATATCAGCAGATAGTTCAGTCCTGTGTTTACAACAACTGCTCCAAAGCTTGCCAGAAATGGTATCGTGGCATGTTCTTTACAACGCAGCCAGGAGGATAAAATATTGCTGACAGCCATTGGAATATAAGAAAACGCTACGATTCTAAAATAAACTGCGCCAGTATTTATAATACTCATATCTTTCGTATACAGTCCAAGAATCTGCGACGGAAAAACTCCGGCTGCAAGCAGGAACAATGCTGATATCATAATTCCGCAGATGAGGCTCACATCAAAACTGCACCATGCCTCTTTTGTTTCTTCTGCACCAATAAACTGAGCAATTAATATCCCGGCAACCGTGCTTACCGCACCGATCACCACTGAAAAAATCAGCGAAAAATTACCGCATAATCCAACTGCCGATATATTTGTCTCGCCTAACTGTCCGATCATGATCTGATCAACAATTGAAAATGATGCCTGCAGCATACTTTGCAATGTGACAGGAATTGCTATTTTACACAACGATTTCATAAACTTTGACATCATAATTTCCTCGTACTTTCCCTTTTTATCAAATCAACCGGTAACACGATTTCTGTCTTATATTCTGCTCCATCGCGCATTGCCTCCAGACATTCAATTGCTGCTTTCGCCCTTAAGCTGGCTTCCTGATGAATCGTTGTGAGGGAAGGATTGCTTTCCCTGTTTGCCATGTTATCATCAAAGCCGATGATCTGGATATCCTCCGGAATCCGAATATTCTTTCCTTTTCTGTCTTTGGTATCTCCCATCTATAGGTTTCTCCTTGTTCAAAGGCTTTGCGAAACCCCTCCATGCGCTCTTTATCCATGCAGATGAAATTATCTGCTATGCATAATGCTTTTTTATGTCCCAGTTCCTTCAAATATTTCCCGGCCTGATAGCCGCCGTTATAATGGTCGATGACCAGATTTACTACCTTTGAGCATTTTTCAAAATAGCCATCATACACTACAAATGAAATCCGCATCTGATTTCTGAGGCTTTCATAATCAGCTTCACAAAATCCGATCAGAATCAGTCCATCCATATTCCACATGGATGCAAATACCGGAATCTCTCTGATATCAGATGTCGTTTTTATCATCAGAAAATATCCTTTTTCATTCACTTCATGGGAAAGAGCATTCAGCGATGACATCACAAATCCATCCTCTAAAACCCTGCCCTCATACTTTTCATGGTCATTCACTACCACTCCGATGATTCTTGAATTATTTCTCGCAAGCAAAATGCCAGCCATATTCGGGATATATCCCGACCTTTCAAGTTCTTGCTGGACGCGTTTTACCGTCTTATCTGAGATCTTTTCTGTTTTGCCGTGAATCACTTTTGAGACAGTAGCCGTACTAAGACCTAACGCATCTGCAACATCTACGATTCTAACCCTGTTCTGTGTCATTTTCATTCCTTCTTCTGCAATATTATGATTATAATGGTACATTATAAATGTGGGATTTACAAAGGTTAAGCGCATAACCCATTACAAAATTTGCATTCGATTTTTGTGAGTTTTTATTATTATATTACACATTTTCCTCGGGCTACTATTTACCTTCTTGTCTTAGCATATAAGACAAAAAGTAAAATATAATTGACATTATGAAAAAGAAATGTTACTTTATAAATGGAGGTGAACATAAATTGGCAAAAAATATTGCGATTAAAGTGGCAAGGGCTCAAAAGGATATGACGCAAAAAGTCTTAGCAGAAGCTGTTGGTGTTTCAAGGCAAACGATAAATGCTATCGAAAAGGGAGAATATAATCCGACAATAAAACTGTGTCGTAAAATTTGTCGCGTATTAGATAAACGTTTGGATGATTTGTTCTGGGAGGATGAAGAGGATGAAAATTAGGAAAATGCAAAGTAATTTAGATGAACGACAGGAACTAAAACTTCTTAAAATTGAACATAATGGATGTTGGATTGCTTTTTGGGGATTGCTGATTGTAATGTTAATACAAATGATCGTGGGGAATGACAGTATCAAGAATCTTGCCGGAGAATGGGTTGTATTTATGAGTCTTGCATTATATCTTTCAATTGATTGTATTCGAAATGGAATTTGGGATAGAAAATTAAAACCGAATCTCAAGACAAATATCATAGTCAGTAGTATTGCGGCAGTATTGGCAGGGATTATATGGTTTGGTGTTTCCTATCGGAATTACCATAAACTTATTGGTTCAATTGCAACTGGAATTATTATGTTTGTGCAGGTGGAAATCTTATGTTTATTAGCATTAATGATATTTTCTAAAATATATAAAAGAAGAGTACAGAAACTTGAGAAAGATGAGTGATATATGAAGTAGAAGGTTGTGGAGGAATTACTTAAGAATAGTGATTATGTTTCCATGCATTGTCCATTGTCAGAAAGTACAAAACATATGATCAACAAAGACACTTTATCACTTATGAAGCCATCAGCATTTATCATTAATACTTCAAGAGGTGCACTTATTGATGAGGATGCTCTTATAGAAGCATTGGAAAATGGTACGATTGCAGGAGCCGGACTTGATGTTCAGGAAACTGAACCACCAGAAGAAAACAGTCCTCTTTATACTATGGATAATGTCCTTTTGACACCTCATATGGGATGGAAAGGCCTTGAGACAAGACAGCGGTTGGTTTCTATTTTGGCAGATAATATAAAGAAGTTTATAGAAGAGAATCCAATCAATGTTGTATCGGGACTATAGTATCTGACTAAAATCTGTTTTGATTGACAATTACCGTGCTATTCCAGTATATTTAATCCATAAAGCAGATAGAAACTCCCAGATGTGCAGGTGAACAGACATGAAAAATATCCATAGCATTGAATTTTATACTGGAAGCAAGGAAGAATTGCTTCCCGGTTTTGAAAAAGATTTTCCCTATATCGCTTCGAGGGCAGAACTCGACAAGTATATAGGGGGGTATGTACCGTGGCACTGGCATAGGACAGTGGAACTTTTTTATATGGAAAGCGGCAGCATTGAATATGATACGCCAGGAGGAAAAATATTGTTTCCTGCTGGAAGCGGCGGCATGATAAAT
>NZ_CDRRQK010000043.1:0-13216 GCF_977044405.1 Dorea sp. | reverse complement strand
CCATTAACTGTGGCTTTGACAACATCAGCTATTTCATTCGTAAGTTCAAAGAATACCAGGGAATCACCCCAAAAAAATACAGAAGCCGGAAGATGCCAGAATAAATAAAGTTACACCCAGCATTAAGATTCCTGGTACGATATAATTTATGTTTTCTAATCAGCTCTTCAAAGGAATCTACGGACTGACACCTCGTCAGGCACGTAACAGCTATGCAGAAAATACCACTTCATAAAGCCAGCAGGGACGGGAAAAAATCCACTTTTTCCCGTCCCCACTGGCTCTTATTCTTCCTCAGCCAATTCCCCAAACTCAGCCTTCTCAAACTCCTGAATCGAAATATGCCTCTTATTCGGGTTCGCATATACAAATGTCTTATCTACATTCTCCAGATAGTTCTGGATCTTATCATTCGTCGCACTGATAATCGCCTGAAATCCAAGCCCGCGGATCAGTGAGATACAGCTTGCAACCTTCTCCGCATCCATCTTCGAAAATGCCTCATCAAGCACGACCAGACGAAGTGTCGGTGTCCGCTGCATCTTCGGCGACAGATTAATCTTATAAAGCTGCGCAAAACTTGCCAGAAGTGCAACATACAGAGGGTTCTGTCCCTCTCCACCGGAATTCTTCTTGATCATCTTGCTAAGTCCAATGGTCATGTCTTTTTCGCCATGTACAATCTGTTGCATATCAAATGACAGATAGGTTCTGTAATCCGCATATTTATCCATGTTGCGTTTTGCTTCGTCCATTTCTTCTTTTGTTGCATTCTCCGGCGGCAGGAAGATATTGATGAGCTCATTCATCATCTCCCCATACTGGTTCTCATGCTCCATCGTGAACATATCAAGCTGGTTGTCCATCGTATCATCTAAGTCTGACGGACGGATCTGAAGCGAATCATCCATGAACATCTTATAATATTTTCCATCTGCACCTTTATTCTTCGTAATCACAAACTGATACTTATCCTTACCAAAGTCAAGCTTGCTGATGATCCGGTTCAGCTCATCTCTCCTCTGATAAGCCTCCAAGATCGCACTTCTGATCTTGAAGATAAAGTCATCTTTAAAATGCTCCACAGCCGCCTTCGCCTGTGCTTTGGCTGACTCTCTGTAAGTATCCAGATGATCGCAGAACAGCGTATTCAGAAGCTTCTCATACGGCGCATTATCACGGATCGTTGTTGAAAATGTCCGGTTCGGATACTGTCTGATGTATCCGCTTCTTTCTTCTACCAGTTTCTGATAAGCCTGTTCTTCTTCTTCTCTGAGTGTATACACTTTCGCCACCATCTGGCGTCTCAGATAATCATAATTACCGGTCTTCCTTCCGGACATATATTCCTGGAATTCTTTCTCATATGTCTGGTCTTCTACTTTCGCCCTGATCTCTTTGATCTGTTCTTCTGACTGCAGTACATCCGCATTCAGGCGTTCGATCTCTTTTTTATTTTCCCAGATATTTTCCTGGACTTCCGTAACCTGCGTCTTCTTTATCTCCTGGGCTTTTTGGACTTCATTTTTCTTTTCTTCCCAGGCGGCAACAGATTCTTCCTTTAACTTGCGGATCTGTTCCATAAGACGGCTCTTCTTTTCCTCTTTTGCAGTGATCTCACGGCTGTCTGCAAGCCATCCCAGATAATCTTCCGCCGGCTGATTCAGCATCTCCATCTTCATTGCCTGCCGGATCTCTTCTAAGAGCTCCTGTACCGGCATTCTTTCTGCATTTAACTTCTCACATTTTTCTTCCAGCTTGCGGATACGCTGACGCATACTGGTCTCACCGATGTATGCCCGTCTCGTATAATTTTCCGGATTCATGTGCTGCAGCTTATATCCCTGATACAGCATACAATCCGGTGTCACGCCGATCCTGCACTCACGCAGTTCATCCAGTGACTCGCATTTTTTTACATTTCCAAGGAAGAAATTCATATACTCCTGCACATAAGTTTCTTTCGCCTTTACAATCTCTGCCAGTGCTCCAGGCTGCACCTGATGCTTCTCCTTCGTAAGCTTTTCCGTGTCCAGAACCGCCGCGCGGAAGAACCGCTTCGTATCCATCTCCTGATAGATATCCATAGCCTCTTTTGCATACTTCGGCTCCACAATCAGCTGAAGCTTATTATTTCCAAGATACCCTTCCACCGCATTATGCCAGCGTTCATCTTTTACATCCAGAAGATCCGCAAGAATATGCACATTTACAAATTTCCCACATCTCTCCTGCAGACGGTTACGCAGTTCATATCTTGCTTCCTCAAGTTCTTTTGGGTACGCTTTCTTTCCCTGCTTTAATTCCTTTAATTCCGCCCGTGCTTCCTTTTCTTCTTTCTTAATTCTCCGAAGATCTGCATCTGCTTCCTGTCTCTGGTCTTCTAACTCTTCCTGCAGATCTTTTAACCCTTCCTGCAGACGTATAAGTTCCTCTTCTGAAATGCTTCCGTCTGCGAACTTTTCGATATCCCATATGACCTGATTCGGCGTAATATCCTTTTCCGTCCATGCTTTCAGATGTTCCGCTGTCTGCATCCATCTCGCTTTTCCGCTGTTTAATCTCTTAATCGTTTCATTTAACGTCTCCAGATCTTCTTCCAGCCTTGCATATCCGCTGTCTGCGATATGTAAGATGATCTGCTCATATTCTTTTTGTAGTCCCTTTTCTTCTTCTTCCAGAGTCTCCTGCTGCCGCTTCAGCTCTTCGATTGCTTTCATCTTTGCATCAATCTTATCTCTTGCCTCCTGGCTCTTCGCCTCCTGCATCAGGATTTCCAGACGACTGATCTGATAAGAACAGATCTTTTCTTCTTCTGATTTTTTCGCATACAGCTCATATTTTTCACCGATTGCCTGAAGTCTGCGGATCTCTTCCATCGTCTCCTCGATCTTGCTGCGCATCCGGCCATACTGCATGATGCTTTCCTGCAGATCTTCGATATGGATATCCTGCTCCATACAGATATATTCTTTTACGAATTCCTCAAGTTTAATATTCATCCGGAATGAAATCGCACGTTTGAATAACTTCGGGAATTTTTCCATATCCAGACCGCCAAGATAGATGTCAAAAAGCTGACGTCTGAATCTTTCATTACTCGGTCCGCAGTAGAACTGTTCTGCTGTAAAATTTCTCTGAAGATATTCCCGCATCTCAGCAGTTGTAAGACAGCGTCCCTCCGAACGGTATTCATTTTCCAGAAGACCGCCCATATGCCAGAAGAACAGACGGCTGATGTCGTTATTTGAAGTATCTACATCAAATACAACACCTACACACTGCTTGTCCTTCGTATTCGTCTGCGTCATCTCCAACACAATCGTACTTGAGAAATTCCGGTTTCTAAGATACTGTGATTCGTTATTTTCACTGATATTGACCATACCTCTCAGATACTCGATCAGTGTACGGTCCGAGTCGTCTGCTGCCGCCTTGTTGAAGAATCCACGTCCATCTGTATTCGCATACAATACGATCTGGATCGCATCCAGCACTGTGGATTTACCACTTCCCGAATGACCAGTAAAGAAGTTGATCCCGTCATTGAGTGTCAGTATTTTTCTGTCTATGTAATGCCAGTTATTCAGGCATATCTTCGATAGTGCTTTGAATGGCTGTTTCGTCTCCACTTTGATCCTCCTCACTGAATGTATCTAATAATTCCCGGATGTCATCCCCCATCAATACCGTATGAATACATGGATAGATGACCAGGCGGGTTCCTTCATTTAATTCTTCCAGTACATCAAGCGGCTCGATGATCTGGTATCTCTTTAACATCGCGATCGTTCTTCTCATCTCCGTAATCGACGGAAGACTTTTCAGAACATGAAATTCCCCGGCCTTGCCGTTGACTGCACCAAGTGTCGTCACTACATGGTTGGTAGAAGACGCCGTCTGCATCTGCTCATCGTATATCAGCTTCAGCACCAGCAGGTAAATGGTTGCCAGACGCGGGAGTTTCTCTCCCCAGAGCTGTTCACCCTGAATATAGATTACGCCCATATGTACATTTTCCTGAAGCGTAATTCCCGCCACAGCAAAATATTCCTTCATGAATTCCAGGTGCTTATTACAGGTTCTGTATTCTTTCGTATACTGCATCCTGCCTGCCCGCTTATCATATTTTCTCTCAAGAAGAAATGTCTGACGGTACAGTGTCTGAATGACCTCTGTAATCTCTTCCTGTTCTTCCTGTGTTAGCTGTTCATAATAATCTATCATTATCGAACTCCCTTAAAACTCTATTTCTTTTTATTACAAATTAATCTTATGCTAAGAACACAATCTTACACTCTTCTCTTCACAAATCTAAGTGCCGGATAACGGTATCCATCTTTCTCAAGCATCTTAGCATCCTCATCCAATACCTTATATTTACTATTCTTTCTCGTACTATAATCATACGCCAGAATCAGCTTCTCAAAATCATCCTCCGATGTAAGTCTCATCTTCGATGCATCCATCACATCATCTTCCATATGATTTTCGATAAATTCTTCAATCTGTCTCTTCGTAAATCTCGTCTGGATCTTGTTCAATTTTAAAATATCTTCTTTATCCAAATCACTGATCATCTCATCCGGCTGCAGCTGACTGATAAAGTCCTTTCTCGACTTTCTCCGCTTATACAACGACTTATCCGACAGCATCGAAAGCAGCGAAAGATTCATCCGTTTTCCGGTCTCTGTAATCATCTCATCCATCTGCTCCGGCTTCTCCGACATACGGTTCAGAAGCTGTACCACAAGCCCCTTCGTATCCGTCTCGCCGCTCAACAGATAGTTCATTCTTGTAACAGTCGCCCTTACATACTTCGTATGCTCCTTATCCATATTGGCAATCCGATGCTCAATATCATCAAACCCGCGCTCAATCATATCCAGAAGCTCCGTCACATCATCCTGGTTATCCCCCAGCACCCTCGATCTTGCCTGCACCCGCTCGATAAATGCCTCATCATCCCGGATGTCTTTCAGACATTTCTTAATATCCATTTTGTAAATGTAAAAGTTATCGGAAGTCTTCAGAATATGATATTTTCTCCATACCACCTCTTCAACATAACTGTCCAGATGTTCCCGTAGAATTCCACTATAAGAATCCTGCTTCAAAAGCTTGGCAAAAAATTTGTTCATATTATGGAGCATGTCCTGTAATGCCTTATTCAGCCGTCTCGTATTCACAAGTGCCGTCCGAAGCATACTGATGCTTGCTCTTGGATCATTGCGGAATGCATACAGCGTCGCATACACATTCTGTATATAAATATCTGTCTCCGATGCGTCATCCGAATACAGACGCTCAAATGATTCTATAAAAATAGCCGCATAATCCGGAATCACAATATTCGTCACCAGCGTATTATAATCCTCAATCCGCTTCAACCATCCGGCCCGCAAAAGCCAGTTCAGAATCCTTGACGCCGGCGTCTCCAGCATATCAAACTCCGTATCCGATTCTTCCCTTTTCAGTTCAAAACGCTTCTTTGCATTCATATCACTTAAGATCTGAATACACACTTCCTTCGTCAGAAAATAATTGCTATATTCATATTCTTCATTGATGCACAAAAGTGCTTCTATATAAATATCCCGGTTAACCGAACGGAACAAACTCCAGAACGTATCCGGGATTTCATTGATTAATTGCATATGTTTCTCCTCCAGATGATTCCATACAATTCTATCATTTTTACAGACTTTTTTCTACCAATTATTATTTGTGTTTTCCCCCTGAAACTGCTATGATAAAAGAAAAAAACAGAGGTATTCTTATGGCCGAAATTATAGAAAATATAGAACCAAATGTAAAAGCAAAGCTCGAAACAAATGCTGAATTAAATGCAGAATCAAATTTAGAAACAACTACAGAATCAAATACAGAAACACAACAACCGGATAACCTGCTGATCTATCCGGTTGCCGCATCTAATACAACAGATGAGACTCCAGACACATCCGCAGATGAAACCACTTCGACAGAAGCTTTATCCACAACAGAGGCTATTTCAAAAACTGCTTCATCTGACACGGAGCGTTCTCCCGAGACATCTGAGTCAGAAAACTCTACTATTGAAAATAAAGACCCAGAACCTTCCGCGAATTCTACTGCTGAAGATAAAAACCCAGAACCTTTCGCGAATTCTACTGCTGAAGATAAAGACCCAAAACCTTTCGCGAATTCTACTACTGAAGATAAAGAATCTAAGTCTTCCAAGAGCCAGGAGTTCGAATCCGCTCCGAACTCTGCTGCCACTAACACTAATACCACTACAGAAGACCTGGATGACGATGACTACTACGACCAGACCTCTTCCAATACCACAAAAAATGAGCATCCATTCCGGAACTTCTTCTCTAACTTCCGTTCCAAACGCAAGATGGAACTCAATCGTGATGAGATGATTCTGTCCCGCATCAGCGATGATGACCTGATGGAATATCTCCGTCTGGAACAAAAACGTCTGGAAATCCTTCAGCAGGCAAAAGACGTAAGAGAAAAGAGAATCTGGATCGCATTCCAGATTACAATTACACTTTTATCAGTTGTACTCATCGTATATTTTCTCAAAGACAACCCGGTAATCCTGGTAACCATCTTATATACCATCGGAATCCTGGTAGCCCTTCGCATCTTAAAGCGTCCGGCAGATTCCGGCAATAATAAAAACACTTCTGATGGTTCATCAAAAAAACCGTGGGACTAAGTTTTTCTTCCAGGGTATGTCATTTCACATAAATATACCGATACCAGCCATTTTTATCAATGCACTAATAACCACTCTAGATCATATACCCCGCCAGAACCATACTGGCAATCACACCAGCCAGAGTTGCAAGAAGCGCACCACTTAACGTGTACCGCGTCTTCGTAACTCTGGCTGTCATATAATACACACTCATTGTATAAAAAATTGTCTCTGTACAAGACATACTTATCGACGCAATCAGTCCAATATACGAATCCGTCCCATATTCTTTAAACAAATCCAGCAGCAACCCGGTAGCCGCAGAAGACGAGAACATCTTTACAACCGTAAGCGGCACCAGTTCTCCCGGAAATCCCACCTTCTCAGTAATACATCCCATTCCTTTTGAAACCACATCCAGCAATCCGGAAGCACGCAATATCCCAACCGCTGCCATCAGCCCTACCAACGTCGGCATAATCTTTACGACCATCAGGAATCCACTTTTGGCGCCTTTGATAAATGTATCATATACCGGTATTTTCATAAGTAACCCATATCCAATAATCCCAAAGATAACAAGCGGAACAATAAAATCCGTAAGATACAAAACTATCTGCATTTCATTTTTCTCTTTTCCATACCATCATTCTATCTTATGCAGCCAGACTTTTTTCCATTCAAGCAGATTATTATCTGCTTTCATTATTTATCATCTTCATAAAGATATTTCCATTCAACCAGATCATTATCTGCATTTATTATTTACAATCTTTACAAAGAAAGAATAAAACTTACCGGACCCTTAAAATAATTATCAACAATTTCCTTTTGATTTTTTCATATTTTCCACATTCCCCTCATATGAATTATCACATATCCACATTTCGGAGTGTGCCATCCATGCTGAATTATCTCTGGTCCTTTATGATTCTTACCGGTGTCATCTATGCTGCCATTACAGGTCACATGGCCGATATCACCACTGCTGCCCTTGACTCATCCAAAGAAGCTATCACACTTTGCATCACCATGACTGGTGTCATGGCTTTCTGGACCGGCCTTATGGAGATTGCTACAAAAGCCGGCATCATTCAGACCGCTTCCAGGAAGATGCGCCCCCTTATTCATTTTCTTTTTCCTCATCTTCCATCCGGTCATCCCGCCGAAGAATCCATTACCACTAATATGATTGCCAATATTCTTGGCCTTGGCTGGGCCGCCACACCAGCTGGCTTAAAAGCAATGGAAGAACTGTCAACCCTCGAAGATGAACGCAGAAAAGGACACCTGCCAGGTCCATCAAGACCGGCAGGTGTCGCAAGCAATGAAATGTGTACATTTCTGATTATTAATATCTCTTCCCTGCAGCTTATCCCTATCAACATCATCGCTTACCGCAGCCAATACGGAAGTGTAAATCCAGCTTCCATTATCGGCCCCGGAATTCTATCTACACTGATAAGCACCGTAGCCGCCATCTTCTACTGCAAATGCAAAGACCGGCTGAAATAAAAATATTTCTACACCAAAGATAACTCTCTGTAAATAAACACATTTCTAAATAAATATTTTCCAAAAACTTATCCACTTCTACTCAATATTCTGTGGATAAATATTCTTCTGCTTCAGCTTAATGTAGACAACTTCCCGGAACAGCGCATACACCACCGACATAAGCGGAATAAAGATCAACATCCCAACGATTCCCATAAGACTTCCACCTACACTGACAGCCGCCAGTACCCAGATCGATGGCAGTCCCACAGAATTGCCAACGACATGTGGATATATCAGATTTCCCTCAATCTGCTGCAGAACCAGAAATAAAATAATAAATACCAACGCTTTAAATGGACTCACCATAAATATCAAAAACACTCCAACCACACATCCTATAAATGCCCCAAAGATAGGAATCAATGCCGTAAATGCAATCACAATTCCAGTCAGTAAAGCATACGGAAGCCGGAAAATCGTCATAGCTATCACAAACATAGCCCCCAGAATAATTGCCTCCACACATTGCCCTGTCAGAAAATTGGAAAATGTCTTATAAGTCAGTGCCAGCACTTCCAGTGTCGCCTCCGCTCTTCCCTTCCGGACAAATGCATACAGAACTTTCTTAGCCTGTCTTCCTAATTTTTCTTTCTGCAACAAAATATACATAGCAAACACAAAAGCAATAAAAAATGTTGCCAGCGCCCCGATAATATTTTTCGCAGTATTAATCGTCGATTCCAGCACGCTCCCCGCACCATTTCTTAAAAACTGCATCCCAGCATCCATAATCTTGTTCCAATCAAACTCCAGATTATTTACAAAGCTCATAATCTCTTTATTATTATGGAACCAATGATCCGCCCATTCCTGAACCTGCGGAATAAATGCCTGCATACTCCTTCCCAGATTTGCAAATGTATCAGCCAGCTGCGGTATCAGTCCAAACAGCACCAGTGCAAGTATTCCGGCAACGCCCAGAAGAACGACCATAAGGCTGATCCCTCTTGCATACTTTGTCTTGGTTTTGCATATATGACATTCTACAAAATTCATCGGCACATTTAATACAAATGCAATCGCTCCTCCAAGCAAAAAAGGATACACCACATTTAACACAAACCGTAATACTGCAATTACCGTATCAAATTTCCATAAACAGACAATAACAACTGCTGTAAATAATATCAGACCTCTGATCTGTTTCAATGTTTCTTTTTTTAATTCCATTCTTTTACTCCTTTTAATACTTGTATCACTGGCAGATTAAAAAATGCTAAGCCACATACGATAAAATATTGCTGCATATTCAACGTCTGCACTTTAAATAATCCATGTACTCCAGGAATTAAAAGAACCATCGTTATCAGCAGCATTCCCAGAACAAATGCTCCTATAAGATATTTGTTATTCCAGAATCTTTTTGTAAATATTACAGGCTTACTGTCTTTGCAGTTAAATCCATGAACCAGTCTGCTCATACACAACGTTCCAAATGCCATCGTACTTGCCAGAACCGCATTATGATCTCTGTAACCTGTCAAAAATGCTGCCATCGTCATAATTCCAATGCACAATCCTTCCGTTCCAACACTCAACAGATATTGCTTTGTCAAAATGGATTCATTCATTGGTCTTGGTTTTTGTTCCATTACTCCTTTCGAATGCGGTTCCATACCTAATGCAATTGCCGGAAGGCTGTCGGTAAGCAGATTAATGAACAGTAAATGTACCGGAGCAAATGGAACCGGAAGCCCCATAACCGATGCACATAATACAGTCAGAATTGCTCCAAAGTTTCCCGATAATAAAAATTGTATTGCATTCTTAATATGCTGATACAGATTTCTTCCATTCTCAACCGCTTTTACAATCGTTGCAAAATTATCATCTGTCAGCACCATTGCTGCAGCATCCTTTGCGACCTCACTGCCAGTAACTCCCATAGCAACACCAATATCTGCCTGCTTTAATGCCGGCGCATCATTTACACCGTCACCTGTCATTGCAACGATATTTCCTTTTTCCTGCCATGCCCTCACAATCCTGATCTTATGCTCCGGGGATACTCTTGCATAGACTGATATTCCTTCCACAAAATCTTTCAGCTCTTCATCTGACATATTTTCAATTACAGCGCCTTCACAGGCCTCGGATTCATCCTTTAAAATACCAATTCTTTTTGCAATCGCAGCTGCTGTAATCTTATGATCTCCTGTAATCATAATCGGACGGATCCCCGCATGCATACATTCTTCTACCGCAACTTTTGATTCCTCTCTCGGTGGATCCATCATTGCGATCAAGCCAAGAAAAGTCAGATCTCTTTCATCTTCTTCCGAAAGCTCCACTCCCGATTCAATTGGTTTGTATGCAAATGCCAATACCCGGAGCCCTTCCTTAGAAAACCTTACATTTTGTTCTGTAATATTCTTTCGGTCCAACGCTGTAAAACGCCTGACCTCTTCCCCGATTCTGATCTTTGCCATACGGTTCATTAAGACATCTACAGCACCTTTGATAACCATAATATGCCCGTCTTCCATCTCATGAGATGTTGACATCAATTTTCTGTCACTGTCAAATGGAACCTCAGATACTCTTGGATATCTGTTTCTGACTTCCATTGCTTCCATCCCAAGATTACTTCCAAGATTGATCAGAGCTGTTTCCGTAGGATCTCCTATCTCCTGTCCGTCTGTATTAGATGAATCATTGCAAAGTATGCTAAATCTTAACAATAGCTTCTCATTTTCATTTTTTAAATTGATCTCTCCCGTCGGAATCCTTCTTTCATCCACATAATAGTCTTCCACAGTCATCTTATTTTGCGTCAATGTTCCCGTCTTATCCGAACATATTACAGACACACTTCCAAGGCCTTCAACTGCCTGCAATTTTCTTACAATCGCATGTTCTTTTGCCATCTTTTGTGTCCCGAACGACAACACAATCGTTACAATAGAACTCAACGCCTCCGGTATTGCAGCCACCGCCAGTGCTACCGCAAACATAAATGCCGATCCCACAGACTGCCCCTGAAAAACATTTACTCCAAAAATCACTGCTGAAAATACTAATATTGCAATCGAAAGCTTTTTCCCGAAATCATCCAGGTTCATCTGCAGCGGTGTTCGTTTTTCTACCGTAGCCTTCATAAGTCTGGCTATCTTTCCAACCTCTGTATCCATGCCGATTGCCGTAACTTCATAACTTCCTCTTCCATATGTCACAAAACTTCCGGAAAATACACGGTTACGCTGATCACCTAATGCTGCTTCCTGACTAATCTCCTCCAGATTCTTTTCTACCGATATACTTTCACCGGTTAATGCACTTTCATTAACCTTCAGACTTGCACATTCAATCAATCTGCCATCCGCCGGAATGCAATCTCCAGCTTCCACAATCACTTCATCTCCAATTGTAACCTCTCTTGAAGCGATCTGTACGATATTGCCATCACGCCTTACTTTTGCTTCCGGTGCAGATAATTGTTTTAAACTATCCAATGACTGCTCCGCTTTTACAGTCTGCACCGTTCCAAGAATTGCATTCATTGTAATTACAATAAATATAACAATTGCACTCTCCGCATCTCCCAATATTCCGGAAATAATCGCCGATATAATAAGAATAATGACAAGAAAATCTTTAAACTGTTCCAGAAATATCTGTATAGCACTTTTCTTTTTTTCTTCTACTAATTCATTCCATCCATATTTCTCCTGATTTCTTTTTGCCTGCTCACTTGTTAACATCTTTTCTACCCCTTTCTTATACTTATTTTTTACACTTCTTTTTTCATATAACACAGCTTTTCTTTCTTTTCATACTTCTTCTTTCAACACAGCTTTCCTTTTCATACTTCTTCTTTCAGCGCGGCTTTCTTTCCTTTTTATACTTCTTAATCTTTCATTTAGCGTAGCTTCTCTTGTGCTCACAGATATAAAAAAAGAGACTCTTATTGCATAAAAACTATGCAATAAAAGTCTCACCATTTCATTACGATACGGATAGTAATATATAACCATCGTATTGACGTCATCGTAAACACTCATATCTTGTATTACTTATATTATGTTCTGACATATCCATTCAACCATCAAACATATGAGTGCCAGTTACTCCCTCTTATTAATTTATAATATACCCATTTTTATTTTACATGTCAATCATATTTTAAATAAAAGAAAAAGAAGTAATAACTATATACTACTTCACTCTCATTCCTCATGAGCGTGCGGGGATTCGAACCCCGGACAACTTGATTAAAAGTCAAGTGCTCTACCACCTGAGCTACACGCCCTTATTTAATTATTTCCTTTGCAAGGAAAATGCCCAGAACCGGAATCGAACCAGTGACACGAGGATTTTCAGTCCTCTGCTCTACCGACTGAGCTATCTGGGCAAATGCACATTTTCCTGTGCGAGTTGCGGGGGCAGGATTTGAACCTACGACCTTCGGGTTATGAGCCCGACGAGCTTCCAGACTGCTCCACCCCGCGATATTAAATTAAGTCTTTTGACTTAAAGCCGATGATCGGACTCGAACCGATAACCTGCTGATTACAAATCAGCTGCTCTGCCAATTGAGCCACATCGGCGAGTGCCTTTCGGCAAATGGATGGAGGTGGATTCGAACCACCGAAGCAATTTGCAGCAGATTTACAGTCTGTCCCCTTTGGCCACTCGGGAATCCATCCATATTCTTTTTTTAATTTGATGGGACCAATAGGGCTCGAACCTATGACCCTCTGCTTGTAAGGCAGATGCTCTCCCAGCTGAGCTATGATCCCATACAAACGACCCAGAAGAGACTCGAACTCTCGACCTCCGCCGTGACAGGGCGGCGCTCTAACCAACTGAGCCACTGGGCCATCTTTTGTTTTAGCTATGTACCTTCAAAACTGCATACAAGAAATATTTTCTTTCATCCTACCTATCACCTTGCTTGGTCATGCCCTCGACCGATTAGTATCAGTCAGCTCCATACATTACTGTACTTCCACCTCTGACCTA
>NZ_CDRRQK010000042.1:0-13607 GCF_977044405.1 Dorea sp. | reverse complement strand
GTAATGTATGGAGCTGACTGATACTAATCGGTCGAGGGCATGACCAAGCAAGGTGATAGGTAGGATGAAAGAAAATATTTCTTGTATGCAGTTTTGAAGGTACATAAAAATAAAAAAGTAAGTAAAAAGCCCTTGTCAAAAAAGATAAAAGGGTTTATACTATATAAGTATTCCTCGATAGCTCAGTGGTAGAGCATTCGGCTGTTAACCGAAGGGTCGTTGGTTCGAACCCAACTCGGGGAGTTAAAGACAGAAATCGATTTGGTTTCTGTCTTTTTTTGTATCTTAGATTACTAGAGTGTCTCTGAAAAATCATTCTGTCCCACTTTGCGGGAGATTTTGTCATATATCTTGCAGAAAGCATTTTTAAGACACACTCTAGAAAAAATATAATTATATGACCGGGAGAAACATAATGAAATATATGATAAAAAATGAAGATGGACAAATAGAAATACAGATTATTCGTTCCAAAAGAAAAACTTTGGGATTAGAAGTAAGATATGATGGAAGTGTAACTGCCCGGGTGCCAATGAGGGCATCAAGAAAAATAATAGAAAATTTTATACAGGAGCATGAAGGATGGATTATAAGAAAACGTCAGGAGTGGAGCCTGGCTGGAAATGCAAAAGAAAATAGCAAAGGCAGACAAAGGGGATTAAATGTTGTAGATCCGTCAAAAGTGCTTCCAGCAGTAGAGACGGGAGAAGGAAAAGCGAAGATCAGACATCAGATAGAAGAAAAAGTTTTTTATTATGCAAAGCTTATGGGAGTTACATACAATAGAATCACAATGAGAAATCAAAAAACACGATGGGGAAGTTGCAGCAGCCAGGGGAATCTTAACTTTAATAACCGCCTGTTATTTGTCCCGGAGGAATTAGTAGATTATGTGGTAGTACACGAACTGGCGCATCGGAAAGAGATGAACCATTCAAGAGCATTTTGGAATGTGGTGGAGGAATATCTGCCAGATTATAAAGAACGGCGGGCAAAATTAAGAGAATATCATATTGATACAAGCCGATGATGATTTGACAGATGGACAGAATCGTTGGTAGAATAATAGATAATCAATCGAATTCTGGAGGCGTAAAAGGATGAAATATTCCCATATATATAAAACAGATTGCTACAGCATTGCTCTTTGCAGGGCAGAGAATGCACTGACAGCATTTTACGATGAACGACTGAAAGAAGCCGGAATCACAGTAAAACAATTTTGTCTTCTTGAGAATCTAAAAGGATTACAGGAGGCAAATACGGGAGAACTGGCAGAACGGGTGAATCTCGAACGAAGTACTCTGACAAGAAATATACAGATCCTGATTGCAAGAGGCTGGATTTACGACAGGGCAGAAGCTGGAAGACGTGCACATCAATATGCGTTAACAGAAGAGGGAATGCAGATTTTAGAAAAAGCATCTAAGATATGGGATGAAGTGCAAAAGGAAGTAGAAGACATTATTGGAAAAGATAAGGTTAACGAATTTATGGAGACGCTGTATAAGCTTCAGAATTTGAATCGAAAGTAACGGCAAAGTATATAAAAATAATAAAGAACAGAGAACTCAGGTAAATTCTTTGTTCTTTTTTATACTCAAGTATACAAGAGAAAATACAGCTATGAATGAATTCGCAAAAGGGCTGAGATAAAAGTTTTTGAGTGATTCAATATGCATAGAAACAATATATAGAAAATTACAATAAAAGCAGAAATATATAGAATATGTGCGAAAAATACAAAAATTAACAATGGCTTTGTAAATCAATGACGATGATAAAATTTTCAAATCTGTTAGAATATTAATCTGTTAGGAATAGAAATAAGAGGTCTGGAGTAGGTGAAATGTTTAAAGTAAGTTATTTTTTGGAGGTTCTGCCGATTATTGCAAGTAAGGTTAATGTTACGTTTGAACTGACGATAGCAGCAACAATATTTGCTTTGATCGTGGGTGTAATTATTGCAATCATCGGATACTATAAGATTCCGGGATTGTATCAGCTGAGCAGAGCGTATGTATCCATCATGCGTGGGACACCGGTCGTAGCGCAGCTGTATTTCTTCTATTACGGTATTGCGTTATATAGTGCAATAGTAAGAAATATGACACCATTGATTGCGGTAGCAGTAGTAATGAGTCTGAATATGGGTGCGTTCATGTCAGAAAGTATCAGAGGTGCTCTTTTATCAGTCGATGAAGGACAGAAAGAAGCTGCATATTCATTAGGAATGACGAATTTCCAGCTCGTTACAAGAATTGTAATTCCGCAGGCTGTCCGTGTAGCTTTGCCACCTTTATTTAATGACATCATCAATCTGATCAAGATGACTTCACTGGCATTTATGCTTGGTGTGCCAGATATTATGGGAGCTGCCAAGATTGAAGGAGCCAGAACATTCAGATATTTTGAAATATATGCAGCGGTAATGTTAGTTTACTGGCTGATCATATTTGTACTTGGAATTTTACATAAGTTGTTAGAGAAGAAATGTGCGAATATGTATTAAGTGCCGTCTATTCGGAAGAAACTGCCGGTTCTGTGTATAGCAGATTTTACAGATTCAAGATCTTAAATGGGAAAGCCATTGAGATAGATTCATTATCATTTTGAAAAAGAGGAGAAAAAGTATTATGAAAAAACGTGTATTAGCAGCTTTATTAGTTACTATGATGACAGTTGGAGCACTTGCAGGATGTGGAAGCAGTGCAAAATCTGATGATTCAGATAAGAAGACAACTTCTGAATCAAAAACGGATGATAAGAAAGACTCTGGAAAGAAAGTAACAATCGTTACTGCAGGAACAGGGGAGCCATACAGCCTTATTTCCGATGATGGAAAATGGACTGGTATTGATGCCGATATGTGGGATGAAATCGAAAAACGTACTGGCTGGGATGTTGAAGTAAAACAGGCAGCATTTGACGCTATGTGGGGAGAACTGGATACAGGACGTGTAGATGTAGTTGCAAACTGTCTGGCAGTAAAAGAAGAAAGAACAGAAAAATACAATGCAACAATTCCATATTATGGAGATTCACAGTGTATTATTGTAAATGATGATTCAGATTATAAAACAGCTGATGATTTAAAAGGAAAAACTGTAGGATGTACAAATGGACAGGCAGCACAGACAATCATCGAAGATATGGCAGCTGAAAAAGGATTTACAGTAAAACTTTACGAAGACAGTGCAGTTGGTATGAATGATCTGAAGCTTGGAAGAATTGATGCATATGCCAATACAACAACAAATGTAAATGCATTTACACACAATAACTCAGATGCGAAATTCCGTTTCTTTGATGAGCAGCTTCTTGCTAACAATGTAGCATACTTCCTTGCAAAGACAGATGACGGTAACAAACTTACAGAAGAACTGAACGATGTAATTCAGGATATGTTAGATGACGGAACAGTAGCAAAGATTACTGAAAAGTGGATGTATGCTGATATGACAAAATTAATTCAGAAATAATTAGAGTCAGGAAGATTGAAAAAATATGGGAACAGAAACACAGCTGGTTAAGATTGAACATTTATATAAAGAATTTGATGAGAATACAAAAGTATTAAATGATATCAATCTGACGATCAATAAAAATGAAGTCATTGCAATTTTAGGACCTTCGGGAACAGGAAAATCAACATTACTTAGATGTCTGAACTATCTGACTGTTCCGACAAAGGGAAAAATCACGATTGGTGATGTAACTGTAGACGCCGAAAAGCATACGAAGAAAGATGTGATCGAACTTCGTAAACATTCTTCTATGGTATTCCAGGGATATAATCTTTTTAAGAATAAGACGGCTCTGGAAAATGTAATGGAAGCTTTGACTGTGGTACAGAAAAAGTCAAAAGCAGAGGCAGAAAAGATTGCTCTTGAATTACTGGATAAAGTAGGAATGAGTGAAAGAAAAGATTTTTATCCTTCGAAGTTGTCGGGTGGTCAGCAGCAGCGTGTGGGAATTGCAAGGGCACTTGCAGTGAATCCGAATGTTGTATTATTTGATGAACCGACATCTGCATTGGATCCGGAACTTGTAGGAGAAGTATTAAATACGATCAAGTCTCTTGCAGAAGAAGGAACTACAATGATACTGGTTACACATGAGATTGGATTTGCCAGAGAAGTTGCATCAAGAATCCTTTTTATGGATGGAGGAGAAATCGCAGCGGATGGAACACCGGAAGAGATTATTGATCATCCGGAAAATCAAAGACTTCAGCAGTTCCTGAATTTTGTTAATCGAAAATAGAACAACTGAAAGGTCTGCACAGAGTTTGTGCAGGCCTTTTTTATCGCCATGCGTTCGTAAGGAGCTGCCAGTGGCAGGTCCTGTAGATACCATAGTATGCAAGCTGGCAGCGGCAGGTTCTTTGCATACTCAGAGTATATGAACGGAGTTTCCAGTGGCAGCTTTTGCAGATTTGCAGGCCGGTATGTACGAAAGGAGCAGCGAATGCAGAATATAAACAATATAGATCATATAAACGAGAAAATCAAAAAAATTGCGAAAGAAATAGAGCCGGAACTTATCAGCATCCGGAGAGAATTGCATCAGTATCCGGAACTTGGGATTAATCTTCCCAAAACACATGATATTATCAGCCGGGAACTTTACAAAATTCCGAATCTTACAATCCGTGAACATATGGCAGGCGGATGTGGGATTATTGCGGAACTTCAGGGGAAGAAACCACAGGGGAAAAATCTTCTTCTGCGTGCGGATATTGACGCACTTCCGCTTGAAGAAAAGGCAGTAAATGATTACAGGTCCAAATATCCGGGGTGTATGCATGCATGTGGACATGACGGTCATGCTACGTGGTTGATTGGTGCGGCTAAGATACTGGCAAGGCTTACAGATGAATTTGGCGGCTGTATTAGATTTGCGTTCCAGCCAGGGGAAGAAGTTGGTCTTGGGGCAGATACGATGATAAAGGAAGATAAGGTGTTGGAGAATCCGAAGATAGATATGGCATTTGCGGCACACGGATGGCCGTCGGTAGAAAGCGGAAAGATTGGAATTGTAAGAAGATATGCATTTGGCTGTGTAGGCGGATTCAAGGTTAAGATCATCGGAAAGAAAGGTCATGCATCATGGCCGGAACAGGCGGTGGATCCAATCGCGATTGCAAATGAAATATATCAACATCTGCCAGCAATACTGACAAGAACTGTCAGCGGAACAGAGCCAAAGATTCTTTCGGTTACATATATGCAGGCAGGAGATACTTCTGTCAGCAATATTATTCCGCAGGAATGTGTATTTGGCGGGACAATGAGAGCAGTGAAAAAAGAAGTACTGGAAAAAATACGGGAAGAATTTCACAAAGAAATTGAAGCGGTATGTCAGGTATATGGAGCAGTTTATGAAGCGGATATTGCGATTCACGGGGATGGTGTAAAAAATGCACCGGAATTATTAAACGGAGTAAAAAAAGCAGCGGAAAAGGTGCTTGGAAAAGAAAATGTATATATAATAGAAGATGATAATCTGGGGGGAGAGAATTTCGCGGAATATAGCAGCCGTGTACCGTCGGTCTATATGTTCATCGGAATCAAACCAGAAGAAAGGAAAGAAGTTCCGGGACTTCACAGTCCAGAGTATCAGTTTGATGATTCTGTACTTGCAGGGGCAGCGGCAGCATTTGCCAATATAGCAATTCAGGGAAGTAACGGCAGATTGGAAGCAAATTCGTGAGGAGGCTGAAAGAAAAATGAATTATGCGCTACATGCCACTCACTTGGCAGTAAGAATGCCGGTACGGTCTGGAATGTCTGAAAAACAGGTAAATACAGATAGGAAAAGAAACATGTAAAAATACGAGAGGTGATACAATGGAAGAATTAATTTATGTAGACAGAAGAAATACAAATTGTAATAAATGGGATGGTCAGGAGAAAATGTTCGGAGAAGAAGGGCTCCATGCGATGTGGGTTGCGGATATGGATTTCAGAGTCCCGGAATGTGTAGTGGATGCATTGAAAGAGTATGTGGAATCCGGAGTTTATGGATATTATAAGATTCCAGATGCGTATTATGAAACATTTATCAACTGGGAAAAAGAGCGTCATGGCTATGAAGTGAAAAAGGAATGGATCCGCTTTTCTCCGGGAGTTGTTGCGGGATTCCACTGGTTAGTACAGATGCTGACAGAAGAAAACGATGCGGTAATCGTAAATACACCTGTATATTATCCGTTTTTGGATGCAGTAAAGAATAATCACAGAACATTGATCTGCTCAGATCTTAAGAATGAAAATGGGATATATACGATTGATTTTGAAGATTTTGAAAAAAAGATTATAGAACATAACGTAAAATTATTTATCTTATGCTCACCGCATAATCCTGCCGGAAGAGTGTGGAAAAAAGAGGAGTTAAAGCGATTATTTGAGATATGTAAAAAACATCATGTTTTTGTCGTATCAGATGAGATTCATCAGGATCTTGTATTTGGCGAAAACAAGCATATCCCGTCTTTATCAATCGGAGATTATGATGATATGATGGTATCAATTGCCGCAGCGTCTAAGACATTTAACATTGCAGGTGCACAGAATTCGATGGTGATTATACCGGATAAAAAGCTTCGGAAAAAATGGGATGCCTATACAAAAGGCAACAGAATCCAAGGCGGCAATACATTTGGATATGTTGCTGCACAGGCTGCTTATGCTGGTGGAAAAGAATGGCTGGATCAGGTATTAAAGCAGATTGATGAAAACTATCGGTATTTAAAAGCAGAGCTTGCTGAAAAAATGCCGGAAGCTATCGTAACTCCTCTTGAAGGTACCTACCTGTGCTGGATCAATCTGAAAGCATATGTAAGTGCAGACGATATAAAAGAAGTGATTCAGAAAAAGTGTCATCTGGCAGTAGACTATGGCGACTGGTTTGGTGGAGAGAGATTCGGAACATTTATAAGAATGAATCTTGCAACATCCATGGAAAATGTAAAAACTGGCGTGGAAGCGTTAATAAATAATTTAAAGTAAGCGTCAAAAATGCAGGTTGTGTTTATGCTTGCAGGGTTAAGTAATCCAGATAACAGTGTTTAATGAGAAGATAGTTATAGATATTATCAATAAGACAAAAATACATGCGAGTTATTTCTATTTGACAGAAAGAATTTTCTACGAGAAAATAACTGTATACCTTAGTATGCAAGAGAAGCTGCCAGTTGCCAACGCATCCGTAAGGAGCTGCCAGTGGCAGGTCCTGCAGGGGGCAGGTTCTCTGTATGGAGTGAAGAAATATGTATGAAATTGATGTCTGTTACAAATTGATTTTTGAAGCTATAACGGAAGATTGTGCATTAACGAAAATTGCAGAAAAGATAAATGAATATACAAATGCGAAGGTGATATTTGTGTCAGGGTCTGGAAAGATCCTGGCATATTCGAATGTCTGTGAAACAGATAATAATGAATCGGTACGTCAGAAGCATGTTACAATTGCAGGCCTTGGAATCTTTCATGAAAAGTATGATTCGAAGGGAAGGTATGTGATTACAGAACCGGTAGAAGTATCAAGAAGGCTGGGCGGATATGTAACGATTCTATATGAAGAAAAAGAGTGTCAGGCATTTTTTGGAGAATTGGCAGGTGTGATCGGACAGGCGGTAAAAGGCTATTTTGAAGAAGAATTAAAAGAATGTATGATTAATCAGTCGTTTGAAAAAGCGGTAATAGCATGGAATCTGTTATACGGAGATTCTCAGGAAATATCTGAGGCGGAGAATAGATTAAAACCTCAGTATATGGAAATTTTTATACAGAAAGAGAAGCTTCAGGCTGAAGAAATCGTGTGGATAGAGAAATTGCCGGAAATGTACTGCGTGTATGAAGATGAGAAGGAAATTCTTGTATTGTTATCTGGATTAAATAATAAAACGATTTCTGAAATTTACAAAAAAGTAAAAGAAAAAAAGATATCGTGCAGTATCAGTGAACCATTTTCAGACTTAAAATGGTGTGCGTCAAAATACAGATTATTAAAAAGGATGGTATTAGTCAGTGGAATTGAAAATGATCCGGTCATGAAACGTGAAAAAGAATGGGCAATACAAGGATTATACACATATACATTACCCCTGTTTGAAGAAGCTGGACTTAGTGATTACAGAGTGCTTAAGTTAATTCAGGAAGATGAAGAAAATAAGACCGATCTTTATTATACATTAAAAGTGTACTTGCTGAATGGTAATAATGTGACGATGGCAGCAGAAAATCTGCATATTCATCGTAATACATTAGTATACAGGTTGAAACAGATTAAAGAATGTATAGAAGTTGATTTTAATGATAATGAAATATCACGGGAATTGCTGGCATATATGATGATGTATGATATTTCAAGACAGGAAAAATGAAAGCATAACAAAAAGTAAAGGCTTGATAAGGAGACTAGAGTATGAAGCTGGTTCAGGACTTACCAGAAATATTTGAAGAATTTGGAAAAAAGAAACGGGAAGCATTTCTGGAGATAAAAGAATACAAAGACAGAGGAATTCCAGTTGTTGGTATGTATTGTGCATATTTCCCTACAGAGCTTGCAATAGCAGTGGGGGCAATTCCGGTAGGATTGTGTTCATTTTCCAATGAAACGGTTACTGCAGCAGAAAAAGATCTTCCGAAAAGTATGTGCCCGCTGGTAAAATCCAGTTATGGATTTGCAATCAGTGACCGATGTCCATTTTTTCATTTTGCAGATCTTGTAATCGGTGAGACAACCTGTGACGGGAAAAAGAAAATGTATGAGCTGATGTCGGAATTTAAACCGGTTCATGTGATGGAGCTTCCAAACAGTCAGTCGGAAAGAGGGCTTGCTTTCTGGAAAAGTGAGATTATACGTACAAAAGAATATTTTGAAGAATTTTTCCATATGGTGATTACGGATCAGAGGATACGGGATGCGGTGCATCTGAATAATCAGATCCGCATGTCGTTAAAAAGTCTGTGTGAATTAATGAAGCTTGATCCTGCTCCGGTATCAGGTGAGGATATCCAGAAGATGGTGCAGGGAAGCAAATACCGGTTTGATTTTGCGACGACTCCTGAGGTGATCAATGAAGTCAGAGAGAGGATTCTGAAAGAATATAAAGAAGGAAAGCATCTTGAAAAAAGACCAAGAATCCTGGTGACCGGGTGTCCGATCGGTGGGGATAGTCTGAAAGTAATCCGGGCGATTGAAGAGAATGGCGGTGTGGTTGTTGCAATTGAAAACTGTAGTGGAGTAAGAACATTGTCTACTTCAGTGGAGGAAGATACAGATGATATCTATGAGGCAATTGCGAGAAAATACCTTTCTACCGGATGCTCCATTATGACGCCAAATGATAACAGGATTGATCTGATCGGGGAAATCATTGATGAATATCATGTGGATGGTGTGGTTGAGATGATCCTGACGGGGTGTCATGCGACCGGAGCAGAATCTATATATATCAGAAAATTTGTGACGGAAGAGAAACATTTGCCATATATAGCGGTTGATACCGATTATTCGACGGCAGATCAGGCACAGATATCAACAAGACTTGAGGCATTCCTTGAGATGATACAGCCGCATCAGGAGAAAAGACTGGATATTAATTACTGCTATAAAATTGTACTAAATGGGATTGTACAGAAGCGCACAGCCAGTGAAATATTAGAAGAAGTGTGGAAATACACCTCTGTTCCGGTAGGAATAAGAAAAGACACTGAAAGTACAGAAACCTGGTTTGGTCTGAATGAGAGTGCTGCATCGGGGAAAAAAGAGCAGAAAATGGAAAAAAGATTCCCGGAAGGCGGCGGAGCTGTCATGGCAATTGTTCCGGAAGATATGCGAAAAGAAGAGATAGAAGAGTTACTTGAAATATTAGTAAAAAGCTATTATATGAAGATGCAGTCAGGAAGGACAGAAGAAAAAGAAATCCCTGATTTTCTATGGATTGTTGGGGAAAACCCGAATGACATGCTTCGGATCAAAGATGGTTTGACAGAAGAAAAAGAAAACCTACAGAATATAAAGATTCAGTATCAGGGTGGAAAAGAATTATTCATGTCAGGTGTACAGGGAAGCAAGATGCGGGGGTATGTGACCGACAAGTGCCGGTGCTATATGAAAGATGAGGATGGAAAGGTTCTGATTGGAAATGGCTTTTCAGAGCTTGACAAAAAAGAGGAGAATAAAAAACTTCAGCAGTATGCACTGAAGCTTGCACTGGGGAAATCTTCAAGAGAAAATGTACTGCTTGTGGAAAACTATTATCATGAACTTGCGATTTCTTACATCAGTAACAGTCTGGGAAAAGAACCGTTATATCTGGACGAACTGGAACGGATCAAAGAAGAAGACCTAAAAAAAGGGAAAGAGCTTTATGAGACGTTATACTGGTATCTCAGAATGAAAAAGAACGTCACACAGACTGCGGCGAAGATGAAAATTCACCGGAATACATTACTTCCGAGAATCGCCAGAATTAATGAATTATTAGAGCTGGATGAGAAAGACGGAATGGAATGCGAGAGAATCCTGATGATGATGGAGATAGAGAAAAATCAGTAGTTGTAATTGCATCACAGATAGAAATTTCAGAAATTGAGATTTTTGTCTGTGATTTTTTAGTTACGTTTAAAGTTTTTCTGATAAAATGATGTAAAGATGCAAGGAATGTGAGAGCAATCTTTAGAATTATATAAGTGTTACGAGTATAAATTGTGCAGCAATTGGGATGCATCAAAAAATGAATAAAAATGGAAAAATCAGGGAGTGATATAGATGAAATTATTACTGGCGGAAGATGAACGGTCTTTGTCAAAGGCGCTGACGGCAATTCTGGAACATAATGGCTATACAGTTGATGCAGTTTATGATGGCGTAGAAGCATTGGAATATCTGGAGATGGGAGAATACGATGGACTAATTCTGGATATTATGATGCCGAGAATGGACGGAATGACGGCACTTCAGAAAATCAGGGAACAGGGGAATCAGATTCCGATCCTCATGTTGACGGCAAAATCTGAAGTAGACGATAAGGTTGCAGGACTTGATAATGGAGCGAATGATTATCTGACCAAACCATTTGCAAGCAAGGAATTACTTGCGAGGATCCGTGCTATGACAAGAACACAGACTGTAGCAGTGACCAGTGTACTTCAATTTGGGAACATTTCTTTGGATCAGGCGACCAAAGAATTATCGTCGCCATCGGGAGAATTTCATCTGGCGAATAAAGAATTCCAGGTGATGGAGCTTCTGATGAGTAATCCTAAGAATGTGATCCCGACAGAGCGTATCATGGAAAGAGTCTGGGGATATGACAGCAATGCAGAATTGAATGTAGTTTGGGCTTATATATCGTATCTTAGAAAGAAGCTTACGGCATTGCATGCGGATATCCAGATCAAAGCAACCAGAAATACAGGTTATTCTCTGGAGGTTAAGCAATGATAAAGAAGTTCAGAATACGGTTCATAGCAGTTGCGATGGCATCGATATTTGTGGTGCTGGCGGTAATTCTTGGAGTCATGAATGTGGTCAATTACAGACGTGTTGTCAGGGAAGCAGATAATACGCTACAGATACTGATGGAAAATGACGGAAAATTCCCGGAGCAGCAGCCTGGTGATAATCCGGCAAAAAAAGCAGAGGAAGAAAATGATTCAGAAACAGATGTTTTAGAAAATAACACATCAACGGACAATATAGATGAAAAGAAACAGAGTCCACCTGAAAAACCAGAAGATGATAACGAGGATGACTCAGAAAAAGGCGATTCAGGAAATAATAGTCCGGAAATGAACGGAACAGGTAAAAACGATGAGCCGAGAATGTCACCGGAACTTCCATTTGAATCCAGATATTTTACCGTTGTATTAGATTCAGACAATAAAAAAGTGTCTGCTGATACAGGGAAGATTGCGGCGGTCAATGAAAAAACGGCAGTGAAATATGCAAAGACAGTTGCCAAAAAATCTAAAACATCTGGATTTTATTCAGGATACCGTTACATGGTGGAGGAAACAAATGGAGAAAAAATGATTATATTCCTGGATACAGGAAGAAATCTGGAAACCTTTTATTCATTTCTCATAACGAGTATTGCTGCTTCATTTGGCGGTATGCTGGCAGTTCTGATATTGGTTATTGTGCTGTCAAAAAGAATTGTAAAACCGGTGATTGAAAGCTATGAAAAGCAGAAGCGATTCATCACAGATGCGGGACATGAGATCAAGACACCATTAACGGTCATTGATGCAGATGCAGAAGTGCTGGAGATGGAAGTCGGAGATGACAATGAGTGGCTTAAGGATATCAGAAAGCAGACAGTGAAATTAAAAGAGCTGACGAATAACCTGATCTATCTGTCCAGAATGGAAGAAAATCAGGAAAATGTAGTGATGATAGATTTCCCGATATCAGATATTGTGGAAGAGACAGCATCGTCATTCCAGGCACTGGCGGTAACGCAGGAGAAGACATTTGACTGTGAGATCGAACCGATGCTGACCTGTTATGGTAATGAACAGAATATTCAGCGACTCCTGGAAATCCTGTTAGATAATGCCCTGAAATATTCGAATCCGGGCGGACATATTTCCGTAGAACTGAAAAAATACGGCAAGGGAATCAGCCTGAGTGTATACAATACGGCAGAATATGTTTCTAGAGAAAATATTTCACATATATTCGAAAGATTCTACCGTCTGGACGAGTCGAGAAACTCTAAGACGGGAGGATATGGAATCGGACTTTCCATCGCCAGTGCAATCGTGCAGGCACATAAAGGGAAAATCACTGCGGAGACGAGGGATGAGAAATCGTTGAAGATAACGGTATTAATATAAAAAATGAAAAGACAACACTTTGATGCGATTGGGGCATTAGAGCGTGTTTGAAAAATCATTCCTACAATCTATATGCCCCACTTTGCGGTATATTTTGCCTTCATTCAGTTGACGTAGCCCGCTACGCCGCCCTCATTCAGACAAAATCTCCCACAAATTGTGACATATATCTTGCAGAAAGCATTTTTCAAACACGCTCTAGAGTGTTGTTTTTTTGAAATCGCCATACGTTCAGAAGAAGTTGTCAGTGGCAGATTATGTAGATGGAAACCAGAAAAATTTTTAGCTGATTTTGTTATAAAATATAGTAGACAAATAAATATATTTATGTTTTAATAAACTCAAAGCATTATATTTCTGGAAAAAGCAGTATTAACTGCATCTGATATCATATCTAAAATCATTCCAACAGTCTGAAAAGACAGTAAGAAATCTCAATGCTTTCAATATTTCCCTAAAAACAAGCAGAGAGATTATAGAATCCGAGAATGACCAGATATAGATGTGGTGATGACAGATAGAATCTCCTGCGCATTCAACAAAGGAGGTTTGTTATGTGCACGAATACAGATTTATTGCCAGTGAACCCAAAGTACAAAGCAAGAATATTTGAACTATTGTATCAAGACAAAAAAGAACTGCTGGATCTATATAATGCAGTGAACGGAACAAGCTATGAGGATCCCGAAGAATTGGAGATTAACACGTTGGAGAATGCCGTTTATATGGCGATGCATAATGATGTATCATTTG
>NZ_CDRRQK010000041.1:0-14186 GCF_977044405.1 Dorea sp. | reverse complement strand
TATCTTTGTACATGTGGAAATCGGATAGATCGGGATCTGAATGCGGCAATCAATATACGTGAAGAAGCACGCCGTATGTTGTTGGCAGGATAAATGGGAAGTGTCTGTATCCAGACAATGAAAATATCCCATAACTGGGTAAAAATGAATCGCGGGGCACGCGAGGATAGCTTGTAGATACTTGGCTCAGTAGAGCCATTGAGCAAGAAGCCCTCACTTCAAAATCTGTGATTTAAGTGGTGGGAGCATGTCACCTTTGTATTGTTTATCGTACCTATCATCTGTTCACTGCTTCTGGGATTCAGCCTGCAGGAGACAAGTGATTTCGTACTGGATCAGTTTGGATCGATCATGAGATCGGCAGGATTCATGTTGTTGTTTGCATTCCTGTATTTCCAGATGCTTACAGAAGCCGGAGTATTTGACACCATCGTATCAGCGGTGACAAATAAGCTTGGTGATAAGATGAATGTTATCGTAATCATGATTCTGACATCTGTAATTGCAGCATTTGCGATTTTGACAGGAAACTTTACACCGGCATACCTGATCACATTCCCGATCCTGGTACCGCTGTATAAGAAATTTGACTTCGACAGAGAGGCAGCATTTATCATTGCCCAGACAGCAATGTCAGCAATGTGCTTTATCCCATGGGGAATCGGAATGGCATACACCGCATCTTCCGCAGGACTGTCAGCCAATGAACTGTCAAAGGCATCTATTCCATGGGCATTATGCTTCATTCCGGCAATCATCCTTCAGTGGGTATACTTCGGAATCAAACATAAAAAACGTGTAGGAACATTTGGTGCAGTTGTAGAAAATGTAGAACAGGAAGAAAAAGAAACAGAAGAAAATCCATACAGACGTCCAAAACTTTTCTGGATCAACCTGATCTTATTCATCGTGTTCATGGTAGTACTTGGTGTATTCAGCGTTCCACCATATCTTGTATTCATGGTAGCAACCGTTGTAACAGCCATGATCAACTATCCAAAGAACTTTGGTGAGATATTTGGTAAAGTAGGACCGATGTATCTGAACATTATTGTAATGCTGTTTGCAATTTCTGTATACCAGGCAGTATTCAACAATACGGGAATGGTAGGAGCCATCTCCGACGGACTGATTAAGATCTGTCCGAAGTTCATGCTGGAGTACATACACATTATCTTACTGCTGTTATGTGTAGTTATCATTTACTTCATTCCATTCCAGATCTTCAATGCGATGTATCCGGTATTTATCTCTATCGGAGCAGGATTTGGAATCCCTGCAGTGACAATCATTGCACCATTTGTATGCAACCTGTCACTGGCAACAAGTTCAACACCGACAAACTCATCTACATATCTTGGATGTGCACTGGCAGAGACGGATGTACAGCATTATTGTAAGAAGGCTGTACCGGTACAGACGGTGACGAATGCGATTGTAATATTGCTGGCGGTAATATTTGGACTGGTGTAGGATGGACTGGATAAGAAAGATATTTTAGAGAGAATAAATATTAAAGAGAATAATGAATGTAGAATAAAGCTTTTTTAGAAACACAGGAATACTCAGTGTCATAACATGACTTTGCGGGAGCGAAGTTATGGACGCCGGGTATTCCTTTTTTTGTGCCAAAGTGTGGAAGAGAAGCTGCCGGCGGAAAGTTCTTTGTAGTTCTCTGCATTCATAAGATGTGAGGCTCTGTATAAAAATATGCTGTATAAAAATACATCTTGACAGAACGTATGTTCTGGTATATAACGAACATATAACCAGAGTATGCATGAAAAAATATTTCTGCAATCTATATATCCCACTTTACAGTATATTTTGCAGAAAATATTTTTCAGGCACACTCTAAAAAGGGAGGTGCGCAGCATGAATAGAGAAGTAAGAGTAAGAAATGTAACCTGGAAAGATTATGGAATCTCGCCGAACCTGCAAAAAGAACTGAAAGCATTCTGTATGCAGTACGGAGAGAAGAAGAAAAGAGGTGTATTAAAAGAAGACTGCCGGATGATTGAAGAAGCAGCCGGGAAAGCAAGTCCGGAATTAGGCCCATATATTTTGAAAAGTGTAACGAAGGACCTGAGCTATGATCAGCTGGAATACGATCTGGAGCTTGGCAGGATTCCGGTAGGCAAGACGGATTTCTATGGCTACCGGAGATTATTTTTCCACTATTTGTACAAAATGAAAATCGGGGACAAATAGAACATCTGTTCGATATATGATAATGACAGACAAAGGAACAAGGCATGAAAAAAGATTTTAAGTGCGCACAGTTTTTCATTGCCATGCATGCGTAAGAAGTTGTCAGTTGCAGCTATTTGCGAAGCATGTACCGGATGTCAGAAACATATATCAACAGGAGGAAACACAAGATGAAGGAAAGATTATTACAAGAACTTACCGGCAAAAGAAAACGGTGTGTCAAATATTTTCAGATGAATGAAAAAGGAGTGGCAGCAGCCGTATATCCGGGACCGGTACACTATGAAGAAGACGGGGAATGGAAAGATATCGATAACCGTCTGGAAGCAGTTACAGAAGAAGGAAGAGAGGTATATCATAACAAAGCATCCGACGTAAAAGTTAAGTTCGCCGGAGAAACAGGGACAGGCGATCTGGTCAGTGTGGAGAAGAACGGGCTGAAAGTATCATGGAAACTGGACACAGAAGAAGACCAGATCGCGACAGAAAGCACAGGAAAGAAAAGAGCAAAAAAGAAAGCATGCAGATTCAGAGTCCTGACGGAACCGGAATTCCCACAGGATCCCGGAGAGGTGACACAGAAGCCGGAAGAGGAGGCTGCATCAGAAGATGAGCCGGAAGAGGGAACTACATCAGCAGACGAGCTGGCAAGTGATGAAGTATCAGCAGATGATAGCATCCGAAGTGAGAAAGCTGGATCAGCAGAAGTAAAATCAGAAGATACAGATATTGCAGAAGAAGGAACCGAAGAGAAGTCAGAAGATGTAGATGTTGCGGAGGACACAGAAGCAAAATCAGAAGGCACAGATATTGAAGGAGAAACCGAAGAAAAGTCAGAAGATGCTGATATCACGGATGACGGAACAACGGCAGGAAAGTCAGAGAATACAGATAAGGAAGACTTAGAAAAAGACTCGGGAACCTTAGAGGATGAAGTCATCCGTGCACATATGGGTGTCAAACATCTGGCAGGGGAAGGAATCTATGAAAACATCCTTTCAGACGTGGATGTACACTATATCATACAGGGAGAGAAGATTAAGGAGAACATCCGTCTGAAGACAAAAGAAGCAGCAGAACAGGAGCTGACATTCACATTCCAGCATCCGGGACTTACGATGAAGACGGAGACAGATGGAAGCCTTGGACTTTACAAAGATGAAGAAAAAGTCTTCTGGTTTGAAAAACCATATATGTACGATAACAATGGATGCCTGTCAACAGAAGTAGTACTTCAGGCGGAGCCATTTGAAGAAGGAAGTAAAGTATCGGTAATCCCGGATAAAGAGTGGCTTCTGGAAGAAGACAGGGCATATCCGGTTGTCATTGATCCGATGACGGAGACGGAAAAACCACATAGCATTATTGAAGATACATATGTATTTTCAGGTGGAAAAGTATCTGAAAATCCAGAAAAAGTATTTAGTTACGGTTCTTTCGTGGTAGGACGATCATATGAAAATGGAAAGTTAAGAGCGCTGTTAAGATTCCGTAATCTTCCTGACATCGGAAAAGGCTCCATTCTATACGCAGCAAAGATGTATATCTGGCAGTATGAATATTCCGCAAGTGTATACACCAAGATTCCATTATTAGCACAGGAAATTACTGGAACATGGGATGAAAAAAGTGTACGATGGAATAACCAGCCAGCGGTTGCTGGAACGGTACTGGACTATAAAGAAGTAGGACAGGTAACAAGTGGAAATACTACAACAATTACACCAATTGGATTCGATGTAACAAAACTTGCAAGAAAGTGGTATAACACAGGCGTCAATAATGGAATCATGATACGTTCACAGTATGAGTCAGAACCGGGAGATTCCAAGAATGCATATGCAAGATTTTATGCATCTGATCATCCGAAGGTTTCTTCTAAGCAGTACCCAAGCGGCGTCTTCTACTACCGCAACGTAACAGGCCTGGAAGATTACCAGAGCTATCACGAACAGGCAGCCGGCCGTGGCGGAATGGGTTACACCAACGACTACACAGGTAACGTAGTCTGGATCCATCCGGATGTTGAGACCGAAGGCGGTCCTTTAATGGCAGAAGTCAAACATGTCTATAACCTAAGTGAAGCAGACACACCATCAAGACTTGGTTATGGATGGACATTAAGCTGTCTGCAGAGAGTTGTTTCAAGTGGAATTAATGATTATCCATATAAATATACCGATGAAGATGGAACGGCACATTATTTCTACAAAGATACAACGGATGGTAATAAAATAAAAGATGAAGACGGCCTCGGGCTGGTGATTACCTCAACGTCAGGACCCGACTATGATCATTATCTGACTATGGAAGGGAAAGACAAGACAAAATATATCTTTGGCGGAGACGGTTACCTGCGATTCATCGAAGACCTGGATGGCAATAAAGTTACGATCGAATATGAGCCAAATGCATCCCAGAACTATATCGACTATATCACAGATGCAACGGGCGCAAGGATTGATATTGTATATAAGCAGGACGCATCACTGTCACGTATTCTGGAGATCAAAGATACAGCAGGAAGATCCATTCACTATGATTACGACAGCGCAGGAAACTTAAGCGCAATCCATTATCCAGACGGCAAGAAGACCACATTTACCTATGATGGAAGCCACAGACTGTTAACGGTAACGGGACCGGAAGGATACGGAATCCGATATGAATACACACAGGATTTCCGGATCTGGAGAGTAAGCAAGATTACCGAATTCGGAGAGAATCAGACCGTCGGTCAGGAGATGAAGATCTCGTATGAAAATGGTAATACAACCATCTTTGAAGAACCGGGACTGGACGGAGAACTCAGTCAGACCGCAGACAATCAGAAGATGATCTATCATTTTGATAACATGGGCCGTCCGACAGATATCCTTGACAGCGATGGATGTGCGAATACGTATGAATATTACACAACCGGAATGAAGAATCATAAGCTCCACAAAGACGGATCCACACAGAAAACGATCTATGGATTATTAAGAAACCATCTGTTTGACCCGGAAAAAGGTGACGCAGGATGGTACGGATACCGCATCGCAGATAAGATAAAGACAAGCATCGTACGAAAAGATGGATACGCAGGAACC
The DNA here is from genome assembly GCF_977044405.1 of Dorea sp. Taxonomy (NCBI): domain Bacteria; kingdom Bacillati; phylum Bacillota; class Clostridia; order Lachnospirales; family Lachnospiraceae; genus Dorea; species Dorea sp. The sequence goes on along the minus strand of NZ_CDRRQK010000041.1, from coordinate 8,883 downwards.
AAGAGCGCATATCTGAATAAAACAGATGCAGATTCCGAAGAAGGTATCTGCCAGGATGTGACACTGGAAGCCGGTACCTATACATTTTCTGCATACATGAAGATTACAGGACTGTCGAAAGGAGTAGTAGGTAAAAGCACCGGTGCAGGGCTTGGAATCCTTCATGCAGACGGAAGCCGTAACGTAAGTGCAAAACTGTTAAAAGAAGATACAGACACAGCCGTGGATGACGGATGGGAGAGAATGGCGCTGACATTTAAGCTTCAGAAGAAAGAGACCGTAACGGTGTTCGCCGGATTATTCGGACGTACCGGACAGGTCTATGTAAGTGGAACACAGTTAGAGTCTGGAAAAGCAGTCAATAAATTAAACCTTATCACCAATCCAGGCTGCGACTGGATGACCGGGGATATGCCGGATTATTGGAAGAAGAATGAGGATATCAGCGGTGGAAAGACGGTGATGACCAATGACAAAGGCCGTTGCTTTATCATCCATGGACAGCGCGATAAGAACCCTGTATTCTGGCAGGAGGTAAATATTACCGGAAAAGAAGGAGATATCTATAACCTGAGCTGCTGGGTCAAAGGTTGTGGAATCCCGGATAAGAGATATGCGGTATCAGCGGCAGTCTTATATGACAATGCACCAACGAAGTGGCATCATTTCGCATGTAATCCGAATATCGAGGGATGGCAGTTTGTAAGCGGAAGCTTTAGTACCAGCGATGATGATACAGGAACAAATGCAACGTACAAATCGATCCATATCTTCTTACATTATACTTTCCAGATCGACCAGGCATTATTCAAAGGAGTACAGCTTGTAAGAGATGACAGCGAAAGTTATGTTTATGACGATGAAGGGAACCTGATCAATGCGGTCAGTGCCGCTGAAAAAGATCATTTTGTAAGCAATAAAAACGGAATGCTTACCAAGCTTGGAGGTATCGACGGAACAGAGTTCGAATATTGCTATGACAGCAAGAACCATATGAAAAAAGCATCGAACTCCGAAGGTGTCAGCTACATGTTTGACTACAATGCCAAAGGACAGCCAACTGCAATGCGTGCATCCGGCGGTAAAAATATGGATGCGGCAACACCGGGACGGATCTACTATCTGAGAGAAAAATATTCCGGATTATATCTGGATGTAGAAGGGCAGAAAGTAGAATCCAGAACTCCACTGATCTTACAGGAGTACAGCGGAAGCGGTACACAGAAATGGAAGCTGAAGCAATGTGATGATGGATATCTGCAGTTCGAACTTGCAGAACATGCCGGATACAATGTGGATCTTCTGGATGCATCCGACAAAGAAGGAGCCACGGTAGCAATCCACCAGCACAATATGAGTGATGCACAGAAGTGGAGACTGGCACCGCAGGAAGACGGAAGTTATCAGATCACTTCAAAAGCTGCAAAGGATAAAAAAGGACTGACAAACTATGAAAAAGGAACAGCTAAGGGACAGAAGATCACAAGCCACACGCTTGGTAATTACTGGTTCAACCAGTGCTGGTATCTGGAACCGGTAGATGAAGGAACACTTTCTGAAAAACCGGAAAATAATAAGATCGTAACATTACGCGTAATGCATAGCGGACAGTATCTGGATGTATACTTTGCAAAGACAGAAGCAGGAGCACCGCTTGCACAGGATCATTTTAATGGCGGCAGAAACCAGCAATACCGGATGAAATCATGTGGAAATGGTTATTATCAGTTATCACCAATGCATGCACCGGGAATGGTTATCGCAAAGTCTGGTAAGAACAGTAAAGGATACGAACGTCTGGCGTTGGAAGAACGCAAAGAAAATGCGGCAAATCAGATGTTCCGCTTTGAAGAGATCGAAGCAGGAAAAGGAACCGGATATGCCATTGTCTGCAAAGACGGCAATGTAGCACTGGATGTTATGGACAGATCCTATGTAAATGGAACAGATGTCATACTGACTGCACATGGAGCAGTACAGAGAAATAAATGGTGGATTATAGAATCCGTAAGTGACCGTATGGAATCCACAATGGAATACACCTCCGACGCAAGACAGATCAAAAAGATTACAGATGTCAGAGGATACGAGACATCATTTACCTACGATGCGAAGAACAGACTCTTAAAATCCTGCACCGATGCAAGAGGCGGTGTCACATCCTATGAATACGATCCAAACACAGACCAGATGACCCGCGTCGTACGGAAGATGAATGGAAAAGATTATGATATCGTCTATACCTACGACGGAGAAAAGATCAAAAATATCCGCAGAAACGGCATGGACTACGGCTATACCTATGACATCTATGGCAACCAGAACCAGATGACGATCGCCGGAAAAGCAGTGGAGAAAATAACCTACCGCAATAAAGACGGACTGGAAGACCGAACCACATACGCAACCGGAGAAAGCATCCGCAATGTATACGATTCCGAAGAACGTCTGGTCAGCCAGTACCTTGTCCATACAGACGGAACCGAAGAGAAACTCTATACGAATATCTTCGATAACTATGGCAATGTCGTAAGACATATAGACGAACGTAATCAGCTGACGTATGATTATCAGCATGACCTGATCGGCCGTATCCTCGGAAGCACATCTTCAGACGGCATGAATCTTAGAATTGCCTACGATAGTAAGAACCGTGTAAAAGAGAACATCAGCCGCATGGATAAAAAAGGCCACAGAACACAGTATATCTACGTCGAAGCCGGAAAACAGCAGAAACCAGGTCTTGGATACGGTGTGAAGATCGATGGAACCGAAAGGATTACATATCAGTATGACAGACTGGGACGCTATGTGAAGAAGACTGTTACCTATCCGGGAGGACAGACATCAGACACAACCTACACCTATGTATTCGGTAAAAAAGACGGAACCACGACTGCACTGGTAAATTCCGTACTGCGTGACGGTGTAGAGACATTCTACCGCTACGATGGAGTCGGCAATATCACAGAAGTACTGGAAAAAACAGCAGCCGACAGTCAGCCGGTAAGCAGATTCGTCTACGAATACGATCTGATGAACCAGCTGGTCAAAGAAGAAGATAAAAAAGAAGGAAGCATCCGTACTTATGAATACGATGCCGGCGGCAACCTGCTAAAATATAAGAAGTACACCGTAAAAGATGGAAAACAGACACTGGTACTGACCGACAGCTACGCATACGGCAACACATGGAAAGACCAAATGACATCTTATAACGGAAATCCGGTTACTTATGATGATATGGGAAATCCACTGACTTACCTTGGCATGAAACTGAGCTGGGAAAAAGGAAGAGAACTGGTACAGGTAGAAAAAGGCGGCAATACAACCAGATACGTATATGACAGCGACGGACGAAGAATCCAAAAGACCGGAAAAGACGGAACCACACACTACTATCTGAACGGAAGCGCAGTAATCGCACAGAAAACAGATGTCGGAGAACGTATGGACTTCCTGTACGACGATAAAGGAAACGTATTCGCTGTAGATTATAAAGACAAGCTCTACTTCTACCAGACAAACCTGCAGGGAGATATCACAGGAATCGTTGACAGTAACGGAAACCAGGTAGTAACATATACCTATGACAGCTGGGGAAAACTACTGGCATCCACAGACAATTCAGGAGTAGACCTGGCGAAGAAGAACCCCTTCCGCTATAGAGGATACTACTACGATGTAGAGACAGGATTCTATTATCTGAATGACAGGTATTATGATCCGAAGGCAAGAAGAATGCTTTCTGCGGATGATAACATCAATCTGATGATGAGTATTGAATTCTATGGAAAGAATCTGTATCTGTATTGTGATAACAATCCGGTGTCGCGTAGAGATGATGAAGGTGAGTTTTGGCATATATTAGCAGCTGGAGCTGTGTCAGCAGCGATTGGAATGGCTACAGCAGTTTTAGAAAATAAAGTGAGTGGAAATGCGTGGTATGATGGCTTGGCTGAATCCGCAGTAACAGGTTTTGTATCAGGAGCCATAGCTGGAAGTGGTCTGGGACCAGTGGGACAGGCAATTGGTCAGGGAACAGTTACTTTAGCGGCGGAAGGATATTCTTTATGGGAAAAAAGTAAAACAAAACAAAAAATAACAGTATATGATGTTACTTATGCTGTGGTTGATGTGGCAGCAAGTGTAGTTCCAGGAACCAGAACTGGTAAAGATATAAAAGCAGCGGCGAAACATGTAGAAAATATTGCAAACTATAGAAGTATGAGAAAAACTTATAAAATATATATAAAAGAAGGTCAAATGGTTAAAAGAATTGCGACAAAAGCAAGGCTAAAAAATCTAAGAGGAGAAATAGTATCACATGCTGTAAAGCAAACAAAACCATCAAAAAGGAGTTTTATTCTTTTTGGAGTTAGAGTCGCGAGGGTGCATCGAAGAAAAATACGCTCGGTATTACGCAAAATAAAAAGAAAATTGAAAAAAAGATAAAGGAAAAGGTTGCTGATCATTATCAGCAACCTGGTATTAAAATGAAGAGAAAAAAGACAGCAGGGAAATTGGGCTATTTAGTTCTGGAACAAATAGTAAAAATAATTATATTTGGGATAATGAGCATATTATGTTTTGATCAAGAAGGTCTTGGAATAGTTGATCATATTATAGGTGGTATATTTGGCATAATATTGGCCATTGCATGTTTATATAATCTGAAATATATTATTTATCTACTTTTAGATATAAAAGACGGAACAGAAGTACGCCGTATGAAGTATCAGAAAATGCAAACAAAAGAACAGGGAAGGTGGACCGGACTTGCAGGTGCATATGAAGTAGATCCCAGATTTGTTGATAATAATAAATGGGTGATAGGAAAACTCTGGTTTGATGTAGAACAAAATACCATTGAAAACAAGATCGTATTTTCAATTATAAATTGGATATATTGCCGGCTGACGTCTTTATTCTTTATAGAAGCAATTGACAGAAATGCTTTATGGAAGGTGGTAAAACGGAAAAAAGAAACTTCTGTATACAGAGGCGTATTTAAAGGAAAGGTCTTTAAAGAAATTTATAAAAGAGGAAAGATGGTAGAAGTTGTGTACTATCGAAGATCACGTCTTATAAAGGAACTTCGGACTTATGAAAATATGGAGTTTGAGGAAGAAATAGAAGTCAGACATGAGAAAAATAAACGGTATGAATTTGTGGAAATTAAAAATCTAAAAACGGAAAGAGATTATAGCATTTTGCTGCAAATATTAATGCAAATGTCTGAAGATAAAAAAGTCTTTGCAATAATTATGAGTGAGGATCAGGTAAAAGGAATTAATAAGGATAAGATGGTCCATTATTGGGAAGATTCGGAACCTGGCCTATGTGCAATGGAATTACCGGAATTGAATAGAGATACGGTAAATACAGATGTGTTTAAGAATAAGGAAATGTATATAACTGTATGTACAGAAGGAAGTGATCTGGCATGGGATACATTTACGCATGACGAGGATCCGGTTATATGGAATATTGATGAGGGAAAAGTTTGTGCATATATACATATTTCGGATGAGAGCGTGGAGATCACAGGTGCGCCTGGGTTAAGAGAGCTTGAAACTATAACAGAAAAATTCAAAATCTAGAGAAAGTAGAGATGAAAGCGGTGAGAAATTAAAATATAAAAAAGATTAATATGAGCTATTGAAAAGTAGCTATAAAACATTTTGAAATAAAAGATTGAAAGTGTATTATATACAACCGCCATTATCATCTCTTGGTAATGGCGGTTGTAGTTATAAACAGATAAAAGTAAAAAGAATAAATATGAGAACATTGTAAATTAAAGAAAGGACAGATAACATGAAACAACTAATATGTACAATCTTAGGTGTAATCAGTTCTGTAATCGCATCCTTCTTTGGCGGATGGGATGCAGGACTTACAACACTGTTGATATTTATGGGATTAGATTATGTTTCCGGCTTAGTGGTTGCCGGAGTATTTAAGAACAGCCCTAAGACAGCTACCGGGGCACTTGAGAGCAAGGCCGGATGGAAAGGGCTGTGCAGAAAAGGAATGGCGCTGGTATTTGTACTGATCGCATACCGGCTGGATCTGGTCATTGGGACGGATTATATCAGAAATGCAGTGATCATAGCATTCATTGCCAATGAAACCATTTCCCTTGTAGAAAATGCAGGCCTGATGGGAGTGCCATTACCGGATACAATCAACAAAGCAATTGATATTTTACAGAAGCGTGCGGGAGGTGAGGGTTAATGGGATGGAAAAAATACAGTGATAAATTAAAAGAATGGTATGGCTACAGCGAAGCAAAGAATCAGGATGATATCATCATTGACATCTATAATTCACAGCGCCCGGCAGGATCGTATAAGATGAGTCACACAGACCCATGGTGTCATGCCACCGTATCAGCGGCAGCATATGCCTCCGGCAATACCGGAAGCGTGCCAAATACCTGCTATTGCCCAACCGGAATCCAGATATTTAAACAATGGGGAAGATGGACGGGCCGGCAGGCAGATGCCTACAATCCACAGCCGGGAGATATCGTATATTATGACTGGAATCATGATCAGGTTTCAGATCATGTGGGGACGGTGATTGTGCGTAATGGGAATACGCTGGTCGTAAGAGAAGGAAATCGGAACGATATGTTATGCGACAGACAGATTGATGTGAATTCCGCATACATTATGGGATACGGAATTCCGAGATGGGATGAAGCGGTAAAGGAAACGGTTACGGACAATCCGGCAGGGACAACCGGCAATCATACGAAGCTATCCGTAGATACTGATTCCTGGATTGCAAGAGTGCAGGCGGAATGCAACAAGCAAGGCTTTAGCAGTCAGAAAGTTGATGGAATAGCCGGAAAGAACACACTGGCAGGCTGCCCGACGATACGAAAAGGCGCGAAAGGGAACCTGACGGCATTGGTGCAGGAGAAGCTGAATGCTACGGGATATGACTGTGGTAAAGTTGATGGGATCTTCGGAAGCGGAACTGAAAAGGCTGTTAAGAATCTGCAGAAGGCACATGGACTGGTGCAGGACGGAATTGTGGGGAAGAGGACTTGGAAGATTTTGCTTGGGATGTGAGAAGAAATAAAAGGTTGCAATTCGCAATAAAGACGGGATGGAAGTACATCTTCAGACGGCATGAATCTTAGAATCGCCTACGATAGTAAGAACCGTGTAAAAGAGAACATCAGCCGCATGGATAAAAAAGGCCACAGAACACAGTATATCTACGGCGAAGCCGGAAAACAGCAGAAACCAGGTCTTGGATATGGCGTGAAGATCGACGGAACCGAAAGGATTACATATCAGTATGACAGACTGGGACGCTACACGAAGAAGACCGTTACCTACCCGGGAGGCCAGACTTCAGACACGACATACACCTATGTATCCGGTAAAAAAGACGGAACCACGACAGCACTGGTAAATTCCGTACTGCGTGACGGTGTAGAGACATTCTACCGTTACGATGGAGTCGGCAATATCACAGAAGTACTGGAAAAAACAGGAGCCGACAGTCAGCCGGTAAGCAGATTCGTCTACGAATACGATCTGATGAACCAACTGATCAAAGAAGAAGACAAAAAAGAAGGAAGCATCCGTACGTATGAGTACGATGCCGGAGGTAACCTGCTGAAATATAAGAAGTACACCGTAAAAGATGGAAAACAGACACTGGTACTGACCGACAGCTACGCATACGGCAACGCATGGAAAGACCAGATGACATCTTATAACGGAAGTACAGTTACCTACGATGATATGGGAAATCCACTGACTTACCTGGGTATGAAACTAAGCTGGGAAAAAGGAAGAGAACTGGTACAGGTAGAAAAAGACGGCAATACAACCAGATACGTATATGACAGCGACGGACGAAGAATCCAGAAGATTGGAAAAGACGGAACTACACACTACTATCTGAACGGAAGCGCAGTCATCGCACAGAAAACAGATGCCGGAGAACGTATGGACTTCCTGTACGATGATAAAGGAAACGTATTCGCTGTAGATTATAAGAACAAGCTCTACTTCTACCAGACAAACCTGCAGGGAGATATTACAGGAATCGTTGACAGTAACGGAAAACAGGTAGTAACATATACCTATGACAGCTGGGGAAAACTACTGGTATCCACAGACAATTCAGGAGTAGACCTGGCGAAGAAGAACCCATTTCGCTATAGAGGATACTACTACGATGTAGAGACAGGATTCTATTATCTGAATGACAGGTATTATGATCCGAAGGTGCGTCGATTTGTGAATGCAGATAGTATTGATACATTGTCTGTGAAAAAGGATTTTCATGATAAAAATCTGTATGGATATTGTGATAATAATCCGGTTGTAAGAGTTGATGTTGAAGGTGAGATTTGGGTAGCCGCAATTGCTGTTGGTGTTGGAACGCAGTATGTAGGAGATATATTAAATAATATCGAAAAAGGGAAGCGAGGCATTGATATCTTAAGACCTTGTTCTTCTATTGGAAGCTATGTGTCGGCTGGGATAACCGCGTTAATTCCGGGAAGTGGGGTCGGAGCGGTTATTGTTCGAAACGTTGTAGGTGAAGTGGCAAATCAAGGAACAAATTATGTGGTTACAACAGTGAAAACAAGAACTGTAAAAAAACCCAAAATTAATTGGAAAAATACAGTTGGAAAAGTAGCATTTTCATGTTTTTATGATGGCGCTAGTGATAAAGTGACTTCTGGAATAATGAAAAAAATATATAAAAAGAGACCTCAGAATTATAAAGCATTTGCTAAAAGAGAATATAAAAAGCATCCGAATATTAGAAGAAGAAGGGTTATAATGAAATATCGTAGAAGTAAAAGAAGAAAGAAAAGAGTTTCTAATGTGCTTAGTTTTATTG
>NZ_CDRRQK010000040.1:0-14319 GCF_977044405.1 Dorea sp. | reverse complement strand
TTATGCCGATGTACGATTACGGTTCTGTAAATGAAGCAGGCAAGGATACGGAATTCAACTGGGGATATGACCCGGTTAATTACAATGTGCCGGAGGGCTCCTATGCGACAGATGCCAGACATGGAGAAGTGAGAATCAGAGAAATGAAAGAGATGATTCAGGCAATTCATGAAGCTGGTTTTGGTGTGATTATGGATGTGGTTTACAATCATACTTATTCATTGGATTCCTGGTTTCAAAGAACTGCACCTTGGTATTTTTACCGGGTATTTCCGGATGGAACAGTATCTGACGGCTCTGCCTGTGGAAATGACGTGGCAAGTGAAAGAGAGATGTGTGCAAAATACATTCTGGAGTCGGTGCTTTACTGGACAGAGGAATATCATATTGACGGATTCCGTTTTGATTTGATGGGACTTCTGGATGTGGATCTGATGAACCGGATTCGAAGTGAACTGGATCAGAGATACGGAAAAGGAAAGAAGATCATTTACGGAGAACCATGGGCGGCGGATAAGACAGCTGTAGAAGGCAATAAAAAACTGGCAGCAAAAGAAAATATCGGACTTCTGGATGAAAATATCGGGGCTTTTTGTGACAGTACCCGAGATGGAATCAAAGGTTCTGCACTACGTGCAAAGGAAGCAGGGTTTATAAACGGCGCAGAAGGAAAAGAAGATGAAATGCTTGCAAGTGTGACAGCGTGGTGTGCAAATCCTTATCAAGCAGAAGGTTTTGAAAAGGCGAAAGCACCTTCGCAGATTGTTACCTATGTATCGGCACACGACAATCATACATTATGGGATAAATTAAAAGAGACAGTCGTAGAGGAAAATGAATGTATGAAGCTGAATAAAATGGCAGCGGCAGTTTATATGACTTGCCAGGGAACATTGTTTTTCTTATCAGGAGAAGAATTTGCCCGTACAAAAGATGGACAGGATAATACCTTTAAGGCTCCGATTTCTCTGAACCGTCTCGACTGGGAAAAGGCATGGGAAAACAGGAAACTGGTTCATTATTATCAGGGATTGATTGCACTTCGAAAACAGCTCTCTGGACTTTGCGATAAATCGAAAGACAGTTATAAGCGAATCACGGATATGTGGAAAGAAAAAGATGTAGTAGGCTTTACTGTGCTCAATGAAGAAACATCAAGATGGAGTCAGGTGAAGATAATTTACAATGCAGGAAAAAGTAGTTATAAAGTAAAATTTTCAGATGACGGCTGGGAAATCTTAAGCGATGCAAATGACAGCTGGTGCTGGGAAAAAGGAATCTGTGCAGACAGACAGATAGAAGCTGCACCGCAGAGCGTGTTGATACTTGGACGTAAATAATGATTGAGGGGGAGTAGTACATGAAGTGGATTTATGGCAGACAGGATTGGAAAACATTAGAGAGAGGACTTGAAAACTGCTATCTTTTAACCAATGGCCTGGGAGGTTTTTCTTCGCTTACGATGACCGGAGCTGTGGCAAGAAATGACCATTCGGTATTCATGGCATGTACGAAAGCCCCAAATCATAGGATAAATATGATTCATCGGATGAAAGAAGAATTGGATATCGGAGAATCAAAATATGTTCTTTCAACTCAGGAATTTGCGGATGGAACAAAAGAAGAAGGATATCGTTATCTTACAGAATTTTCTTTTGAAACTTTTCCTTCGTGGCGTTATCTGATAAACGGAGTAGAGATAGAAAAAGAGATTGTGATGGCACAAGGCAGCAATCAGATCGCAGTGAACTATCATCTGAAAAACCGCGGTCAGAAAGAGGCCACTCTCTGTGTAACTCCGTTTTTTCAATTTGAACCGAAAGGGGAAGATTTAAAAGCAGGTAAGATATTTTCAAGGCAAGAGCAAAAGATTACCGATGGAAAGTATGCTCTTTTCTTTGAAACAAATGGAGAAGCAGAAGGATTTACAGAAAAGAAAGAAACGTATTTTTATCGCTACGATGAATGTGATGGAAGGCGAGAAAATGGAACAGCAAGTGCAGTTTATCAGATTAAAAAACAAGTAAATCCAGGAGAAGAGACAGATTTAACAATGATTTATTCGCTGGAAAGTCTGATTAGTATAGACGAAAAAGAATTATTTGATAAAATAAAAGAAGAGCAGATCCGTCATCAAGAGAGGCTTATAAAGACTGCAGGCTTGAAAAATGAACTGGCACAGACACTGGTTTGTAGTGCAAACAAGTTCCTTTCAAAAAGAGAGTCCACGGATGGACTTACCATCCTTGCAGGTTTTCCTTTTTTTGAAGACTGGGGAAGGGATACAATGATCGCACTTCCGGGAATCTGCATCTCCACAGGAAGATTTGAAAGTGCAAAATCAATTTTGCGGACATTTGCATTTTATGAAAAAGACGGATTGATGCCAAATTTGTTCCCGGAGGGGGAGAGTGAGCCACTTTATAATACTGTAGATGCGGCACTATTATTTATCAACTGCGTGTGGTTATATTATGAAAAAACGCAGGACATCGAATTTGTAGAGGAAATGTATCCGGTAATGCAAAGAATTATTTCTGGTTATGAGAGAGGAACACATTTCAATATCCATATGGAAGAGGATGGTCTTATCAGTGCCGGGGCGGGGCTGGATCAGGTAACCTGGATGGATGTACGTGTGGGAGAAATCCTTCCGACACCAAGGCATGGGAAGCCGGTGGAAATCAATGCTTACTGGTATAATGCACTTTGTATCATGCAGAAGTTTTCTGAAATTCTGAAGAGGAATGAAGAGCAGAAATATAGAAAGCTTGCATGCAAAGTGAAAGAATCTTTTGTACGAGAATTCTGGATGGAAGGAAATCATTGTCTGAAAGACGTAATCTCAGGAACAAAGGCAGATACGCAGATTCGCTGTAATCAGATATGGGCGGTGTCTATGCCATTTACGATGTTGGATGAAGAGAAAGAAAGACAGGTTGTAGATGCGGTGTTTGAAAAACTGTATACACCGTATGGACTTCGGACATTAGATCCAAAAGACGAAGAATTTCATGCAAGCTATGGCGGAGAGATGATAAAAAGAGATCTTGCTTATCATCAGGGAACTGTCTGGACTTTCCCGATGGGTGGGTATTATCTCGCATATCTAAAAGTAAATAAAGATTCAAGAGAAGCAAAAGAGATTGTGGCAAAGCAGTTGGAAGTGTTGGAAAGTGCAATGCGTGAAGGATGTATTGGCCAGCTACCGGAGATTTATGATGGAGAGGTTCCTGTTTCTTCAAAAGGATGTTTTGCACAGGCGTGGAGTGTAGGAGAAATCCTGCGTGTTTATGAAAAATTGGAGGAAAAATAAGATGGAGTTTACTGGGGTATATCATAAAACATCAGAGCAAATGAGTTATCCGTTGGATGAGGACAGATTAATTGTAAATATTAAGACCGGATATGACGTGAAACAAGTGTTTATTCATTACGGAGATCCTTATGAAGCAGGAATCCTGGGTGGAAAGGAAAAATGGATTGGAAAAAGAGAGGAAATTATTTATAAAAAACGGCTGCCACATCAAATCTGGTGGACAACAACGCTTTTTCCAGAATATAAACGATGTAAATATTATTTTGAACTGAGAACAGAAGAGGAAGTCTGGTATTATTTTGAAGATGGTTTTCTGACTGAAGAGCAGCTTCAGATGGATGGCCGTATGCAGCAGTGCTTTATTGTACCGTGGATGAATCCGGCAGATATAAATCGCACACCGGCATGGGTAAATGATACGATTTGGTATCAGATTTTTCCGGACAGGTTCTGCAACGGGACACCGGAAAAGAATGGAAATGATATCACGCCGTGGAGAAATCACGGAACCGTGACCAATCAGGAAAAATTCGGAGGAAATCTGGAAGGAATCCGCCAGAGACTATCGTATCTTCAGAACCTTGGAATTACCGGGATTTATTTTAATCCAATTATGGAAGCAGAGTCTAACCACAAATATGATACTACAGATTACACAAAGATTGATCCAGCTTTCGGGGATGAAGAAACGATGAAAGCGCTTTGCATGGAAGCACATGAAAAAGGAATCCGCATTATGGTAGATGCAGTATTTAATCACTGCGGAAGAAAATTTGCGCCATGGATTGATGTGCTGGAACATGGAAAAGATTCTTGTTATGCGGACTGGTTTATGGTGGAAGACTGGGAACAAATCGGAAAAAGAGCAGACACCAGAGACAGACGCTTTTACTCTTTCGCATTTGCAGATACGATGCCAAAATTGAATACGAATAATGAAGAAGTAATTGAGTATTTTTGCAAGGTCTGTGAAGAATGGGTTCAAAAATTCGACATAGACGGAATCCGTTTCGATGTAGGAAATGAAGTGTCACATCGGTTCTTAAAGCGTATACGAGAGCATTTAAAAACGATAAAACCGGACATTTATCTGTTGGGAGAAATCTGGCACGATGCAAGCCAGTGGCTGCAAGGAGATGAATATGATTCTGTTATGAATTACCCACTGCTCAGCGGAATCCATGACTTTTTCCTTGATAAAACGATGAAAAAAGAGGAATTTGAATATATGGTGAATCGTTGCTATACTATGTATATGCAGCAGAATAATGATGTACTTTTCAACCTGCTGGATTCCCACGATACAGAGAGACTTATGAATCGTTTTCATGATTTGGATAAATTTTATCAGCAGCTTGCGATTCTCTTCACGCTTCCGGGAAGCCCTTGCATTTATTACGGAACAGAAATCGCAATGGAAGGTGCTCATGACCCGGACTGCAGAAGATGTATGCCGTGGAGTGAGATTGAAAGCAAAGAGAATCAGGAAAAGATTGCAATGATGCGGAAACTGATTATGCTTAGAAGAAACGAGAAAATGTGCAGAAGCCCGCATTTCCATTTCCCGGATACATATGAAAATGATCGATGTGTAGAATATATTAAATTAGATGAAGATGGTAATAAAATTGAGGTCCTGTTAAATGCATCGGAGGAAGAAGTAAAAGTAAAAGGAAATGGGGAAATTCTTTTTGCCCGGGAATTTGATGGAGAGATACTTGGCGTAAATGGAACGCTCATTCGTAGAATTTAGAGAACATAAAGAAAGGAGAGGATATCCCGGTAGAATCAGAAAATCTGCCGGAGAGATATCGAGACAGAGTATGGAAAACAAGAATAAATGGTGGAAAAATGCAGTTGTATATCAGATTTATCCGAAAAGCTTTCAAGATTCGGATGGAGATGGAATAGGTGATATTCCGGGAATTATCAGCAGATTGGATTATTTGAAAAAACTTGGAATAGATGCAATCTGGCTTTCACCGGTGTATCGTTCTCCACAGGATGACAATGGATACGATATTTCAGATTATCAGGATATTGAGCCAATGTTCGGAACAATGGAAGATATGGAACGATTATTTGCGGAAGCAAAGAAACGTGAAATCCGAATTATGATGGATCTTGTGTTAAATCATACTTCAGATGAACACAGATGGTTTTTGGAGGCAAAGAAAAGTAAAGACAATCCTTATCATGATTATTATGTGTGGCGTGATGGAGAAGAGGATGTTTATCCAAACGATATGAACTCTGTGTTCGGAGGACCGGCATGGGAGTGGGTTCCAGAACTGGGACAGTATTATTTTCATCAGTTTTCAGTGAAACAGCCAGATCTGAACTGGGAGAATCCGAAAGTGAGAAGAGAACTCTATGATATGATTCTCTGGTGGATGGAAAAAGGAGCAGGCGGATTTCGTCTGGATGTGATCGATCAGATTGCAAAAGAGCCAGATCTTAAGATCACAAATAACGGACCAAAGCTACATGAATTTCTGCGTGAATTAAGCAGGGAAACATTTCAGAAGGGCGATATGATCACTGTCGGAGAAGCCTGGGGAGCAACACCGGAAATCGCAAAGAAATATAGTAATCCGGATGGAAGTGAATTTTCCATGGTCTTCCAGTTTGAGCACATTATGCTTGATCAGGAAGAAGGAAAGGAAAAATGGGACACGATTCCATTGAATCTGATAAAACTGAAAAAATGCCTTGCAAAGTGGCAGAATACTCTATATCAGACAGGATGGAACAGTCTGTTTATGGATAACCATGATCTTCCTAGAATCGTGTCGCGCTGGGGAAATGACGGAAAATACAGAAAAGAGTCGGCAAAAATGCTGGCGACAATGCTTCATGGGATGCAGGGAACTCCTTACATTTACCAGGGTGAAGAGCTGGGAATGACGAATGTGCAGTTTGACAGCATTGAGGAATATGAAGATATTGAGACACTGAATATGTATAAAGAGCGTCTGGAAAAAGGATATCAGCCAGAAGAAATCATGCAGTCTATCTACGCAAGAAGTCGTGATAATGCTCGTACTCCGATGCAGTGGAGCGGAGAGGAGAACGGAGGTTTCACAACAGGAGAACCATGGTTTGCCGTGAATCAAAATTATGACAGAATCAATGCAAAAGAGGCACTCGAAGATGAAAATTCTGTATTTTATTATTATCAGAAACTGATTCGTTTGAGAAAAGAAAATCCAGTATTTGTAGACGGAAAATTTGACCTTCTTCTGCCAGAAGATGAGAAGATTTTTGCCTATACGAGAACAGATGAGCATACAAAGATGCTGGTATGTACAAACTTTACAGATGAGGAAGTTAGCTGCCCATTGCTTGATGAGTGGAAAGACGGGGAAGTCTGGATCCGGAATTATGAGGATGCCAGAGAAGGAAATGTATTGCGTCCATATGAGGCGGTGATAATTGGAGCTGCTGTGAATATTGTGAAGGCAGAATGTTTCACGTCTGACAGAGTAATTGAGGAGTACAACAGAGATATCAGATATCTGTAAGAAGAGGAGAAAGAGATGAATAGAGCTAGTGGGGTACTTTTACCTGTATTTTCACTTCCATCAAAATATGGAATCGGATGCTTTTCAAAAGAAGCGTATCAATTTGTTGACCAGCTT
This sequence comes from Dorea sp., assembly GCF_977044405.1. Lineage (NCBI taxonomy): Bacteria > Bacillati > Bacillota > Clostridia > Lachnospirales > Lachnospiraceae > Dorea > Dorea sp. The sequence goes on along the minus strand of NZ_CDRRQK010000040.1, from coordinate 7,359 downwards.
AGAGAAGCGGGTCAGAGTTACTGGCAGATTCTGCCACTCGGACCAACTGGTTACGGGGATTCACCATACCAGTCTTTCTCTACATATGCTGGAAACCCATATTTTATCGATTTTGAAACGTTAGTAAAAGAAGGTCTTTTGACAAAAAAAGAATGCAAAGAATATGATTTCGGAGATAAGGCAGAGATTATTGATTACGAAAAAATCTATTATTCAAGATTTAAAGTGCTGAAAAAGGCGTTTGAACGTTTTGAAAAAGATGAAGTATATGATAACTTTGTTAAAGAAAATGCGCACTGGTTGGACGATTATAGTCTTTATATGGCAATTAAGGATAGCAAAGGTGGAATTAGTTGGAATGAATGGGAAGATGCTCTGAAAAATCGAGAGGAAACAGCTCTTGAAAATGCAAAGAAAGAACTTGTAGAAGAGATTGATTTTTATAAATTTCAACAGTATGAATTTAACAAACAATGGTCAGAACTTCATACATATGCAAACGGGCAGGGAATTCAGATTATTGGAGATATTCCGATTTATGTAGCATTTGACAGTGCAGATACATGGGCATCTCCGGAATTATTTCAGTTTGATGAAGAGAATAATCCGGTGGCAGTAGCAGGGTGCCCTCCGGATGATTTTTCCGCAACAGGGCAGCTATGGGGCAATCCACTGTATAATTGGGAATATCATAAAAAGACAGAATATAACTGGTGGATCAAAAGAATCCGTCATTGTCTCAAATTATATGATGTAGTTAGAATTGATCATTTTCGTGGGTTTGATGAATATTATTCGATTCCTTATGGAAATGAAACAGCAGTGGATGGAGCGTGGATGCCTGGTCCTGGAATGGATTTCTTCAGCACAATTGAAGAAAAGCTTGGCAAACTGAATATTATCGCGGAGGATCTTGGATTCTTGACAGAAAGTGTCCTCCAGATGCTGTCTGCCAGTGGATTTCCGGGAATGAAAGTAGTTCAGTTTGCGTTTGATCCAAACGGAGGTTCGGCATATCTTCCGCATAATTATCCGGAAAATAGTGTTGTGTATACAGGTACTCATGACAATGATACAACAAGAGGCTGGTATCACAGTACAGATAAAGCGACAAGAGATTTTGCAAAAGAATATATAAATACACAGCGTCTGGATGAAGATGATTTGGCGTGGGATTTCATCCGTCTTGCAATGAGCAGCATAGCAAGGCTTTGCATAACACCGATGCAGGATTTACTGAATTTGGATGGTAAGGCAAGAATCAATGTACCATCCACACTTGGTGGGAACTGGACCTGGAGAATGGAAAAGGGGAAGTTTGATGAAAAGACGGTGGAGAGATTAAAACGTATGACATGGTTGTATGAACGTCTTCCGGAAAAGATGAAAAGTGGTATTAAAGATAGATATTGACAAAACCTAGCATCAATTCTGGGGAAAGTGATTGGGATTAATGGAATATGGTGGAGCTTTCTGATCAGTGAAACAGTGACAGTTATAGTGGCAATTCTTTATCTTGGTAGAGCTGAAAAGCAGGGATCATTTCATTCAAATTTACTGAGTGAAAGATCCCTTTTTCTATGTGACGTACCTTTAAATTGAAAGAGACATAGTTTAAGTTCTGTTAAGTTTCACTTATACAGATGGATGAGAAAAATTTAATAGAAAAATATGAAAAAGCACTGAAAACCGTCGGAATATTGGTCTTACAGTGCTTTTTCTTTGTCTACAAAGGGAAATACAACGAATTTAAATGGAAACCAACATGTCAAACAGAATATGAAATGTCATAGCAATAGATAAATTCTGAGAACAAAATACGAAAGGTAAGGTGATGCGGCCCCGAAAATTGCAGGTATAGGACGACTTATAAAAAGAATATGTTGGAAAAGAGGTGAGCATCATGGTGAATCAGTCAGTAATAGATTCCAGTGTTGATCTGGAGCAGTTAAAGGACATTGAAGATTTAATTCCTGATATGGATAAAGCTATTTCTGAGAAAGTGGAAACTTTTCTGGATAAATCTGGCGATCAGCCGTATGCTCACATGAATGAAGGGTATGTGGTGGTTGTGGAGATGACAGGAGAAATGGATGCTACAGATGCTATTAGTGATTATCTAAGAAAAAGAACGGAGTTGATGTATTAGATGCAAGTCTTGAAAAAATATCTTGCTGCATTGTATCTTCGATTATCGAAAGACGATATGGAAGAGAGAGGTGCAAAGTCAGAGAGCAACAGCATTGCAAATCAGAGAGAGTTACTTCGGAGCTTTGTAAAAAGTCAGCCGGATATTCAGATCTTTGATATATATGTGGATGACGGATACTCAGGTGGAAATTTTGACCGACCTGAGTTTAAACGAATGACAACTGATATAGAAGCTGGAAAAGTAAACTGCGTGATTGTAAAAGACTTATCCAGATTCGGAAGAGAATATATAGAAGCCGGGCGATGGATCGAAAAGACCTACCCGGCTTTAAATGTGCGTTTTATTTCAGTTACAGACCAGTTCGACAGTAAAACAGCAGATTTTTCAGAGAAGTCATTTGTAGTTCCAATTAAAAATTTTGTAAATGAAAGTTATTGCCGGGACATTTCCGGTAAAGTACGGAGCCATCAGAAAATCAAACGTGAAAAAGGTGAATTTATTGGAGCATTTGCCCCGTATGGTTACTGCAAAGCTCCGGAGAATAAGAACTGTCTGGTGATTGATTCTTATGCAGCGGATATTGTAAGAAAAATATTTTCATGGAAAATTGATGGGTTCAGTCTTGGAGCAATCGCAGAAAAACTGAATGTACGTCATGTGCAGTCGCCAAAAGAATATAAAAAGGCAAATGGCGAGAATTATAATTCTGGATTTCACAGCTCAGACACACCGAAATGGTCGGCAGTGCAGATCAAAAGGATTCTGACAAATGAAGTCTATATTGGAAACATGGTACAGGGCAAGCAGGAACGAATCAGCTATAAGGTAAAGAGGCGGCTGGATAAGCCAGAAGCAGAGTGGGTGAAAGTAGAAAATACGCATCCGGCAATTATCAGGCAAAATGATTTTGACGTAGTGCAGAAGCTGCTTCAATATGATGGCAGAGCATCAAAAACATCAGACAGTGCAAACTTTTTTTCGGGATTTGTGTTTTGTGGAGATTGCAAGACACCGATGATACGCAGGGTAAATCAGTATAAGGGGAAGAAAAAAGCTTTTTATATCTGCCAGACAAAGAATAAAGGTGGAGATTGTACCAGACACAGTATTTCGGAAGAGGTGCTGAAAAGAATTGTGTTGAAAGAGATTCAGGCATATACGGCACTTTTTGTAGACTATCAGATGATTATGGAAGAACTTTGTGAGATGCAAGTCAGCTACGATCAGGTGATCGGTTATGATACGCAGATTAGCAAGTTGCAGGAAGAATATAACCGTTATTACAGCTTGAAAGCATCTTTGGGTGATGACTTGAAAGAGGGACTGATCAGCAAAGAAGAGTTCGATGATTTTCGGGAAAGTTACGGAAGAAAATGTGAAGAACTGGAGCAGATGATTGAGAATCAGAAAAAATTGGTAAAGCAAATGTTTGAGGGTAGAGTGTCTGCAACTGTTCAGTTGGAGGACTGGAAGAAATCACTGGAAATCAAAGAACTGGATCGCACATTGCTGGCACTGACCGTAGATAAAATCTATATTTATGAAAATAAACAGATTAAAATTCATATTCGTTATCAGGATATGATTGAGAAAATGAAAGTCATAAGACGGTTTTATGCAGAACACCGGACAGAGTGTAGGAAAGAGGTGGGATAAATGGCAAGGACAGCAAAAAGATATAAGAAAAACAAAGAGAAGAAAGTTCTTGAGATTCCGGTATGTATGGCTGCGATTTACGCCAGATTATCCGTAGACAGTGATGAAAAAAAGTCAGAATCTATTGAAACACAGGTTACGCTGATAAAAGAATTCATTCAGAAGCACAATGAAAATCCAGACAGAGAGTATGAGATTGCTGTATATGATATATATTCTGATCTGGGGAAAACCGGAACAAATTTTGACCGATCGGGATTTGAACGGATGATGAATGATGTCAGGGCAGGTAAAATAAACTGTATTCTGGTAAAGGATTTCTCACGATTTGGAAGAAATTACATCGAAACTGGTAACTATCTGGAAAAGATTTTTCCTTTTATGAAAGTGCGGTTTATTTCTGTATGTGACAACTATGATTCATTTGCACCGGGTGCTAAGAATCAGGAATTATCTATGAATATCAAGAATCTGGTGAATGATGCTTATGCGAAAGATATTTCTGCAAAAGAACGGGCAGCGAAACGTATTGCACAGAAAAATGGTGAGTATGTGGGATCTACAGCTCCATATGGATATTGTGTGGAAAAGATAAATGGAATTTATAAGTTGATTGTGGAACCGGAAGCTGCAAAGATTGTCCGCAGGATTTTTGAAGAATATGCTTCGGGAGATGGCATACAGAGCATTATTGACAGGTTGTTTGCGGATAGGGTACATCGGATTTCAGATTATAACCAATATCATCATGTGTACTGTCAGGATGGAGAGAACCTTCATCAGTGGGGGAATTCTTCGATACGTGCAGTGCTGAACCGAAATAATTATTATGGTGATCTGGTTCAGAGGAAATACGAATCCAGATTTCAAAGAGGGGAAAAATGGTGTGACATATTGGACGAGAGCCAGTGGATTATTACGCCAAATGCCCATGAACCGATTATCAGCCGAGAACTGTTTGAAAAAGCACAGGTCAGGCTAAAAGCAGCACAACAGAAAGTAACAAAAACTACTGCAGGGTGGGAAGATGATGAAAGAGCATTTTACAATGTATTCTATTGTGGTGATTGTAAGCGGAAAATGTGTACACGTAGATGCAGAGGCAATGTGTATTACTTTTGCAATGCTATCTGGTATCGGGATGAAAGAAAATGTAGTCACAAATCTATTTCCGAAGAGAAGCTGCAGAAAATTGTTCGTTCGGAGCTGACCAGACGGTTTCAGTTATCTGGATTGCGGAAAAAGGATATGTCTGCTATAAGCAGTGCGGTATTTCTTTCCAAAATCAATGAGATTCAAACTGAGATCAGAAAACTGAATATAGATATGGAAAGACGTTCAGAAAAACTGGCACAGGCATTTATGAAATATAAAGAGGGTGAACTTTCCAAAGAAGCCTATATAGAAATGAAAGATGACCGTAATAACTGGAAAGCATTCTGCGAAGAGAGAAAGAGAACTCTGGAGCATACCATACAAAAGCTGGAAAAACAGCAGAAAGAAGAAGCCAGATTTTTACGAAGTCTGCTGGAACTGGATGGTACAACCAGAATCAATGCGGAACTTGCGGAGAGCTTGATTGAAAGTATGTATCTATATGGTGATGGCAGACTGGAAATCAACTCCGGGTTTAAGGGGGCGGTAGAACATGAGTGATCAGAAACTGATTATTGGATATTACCGTCTTTCCATGGAAGATGATTCAGAGGGAGAAAGTAACAGCATTATCAATCAGAGAAAACTGGTAAAAGATTATATTTCCAATATCCCGGAACTGGCTTCTATGCCATTTCAGGAGTTCTACGACGACGGGTATTCTGGTTCCAGTATGGAGCGTCCGGCAATTAAGCAGGTTTTGGAACTTGCCAGAGAGAACAAAGTGCAGTGTATTGTGGTAAAAGATTTTTCACGTTTTGCCAGAAACTATATTGAGATGGGAACTTATCTGGAACAGATTTTTCCATTCCTGGGAGTACGATTTATTTCTATTTCTGACCGATATGATTCTAAAGATTATAAAGGAAAGAGTTCGGATATTGAAGTACAGTTTAAAGGACTGATAGCAGACTTTTATGTGAAAGATCAGTCCGTAAAGGTAAAATCGGCAGTCAGTACCAGACGAGAAAAAGGTGAGTACTGCTGTGGTTCTGCACCTTATGGGTATCGAATTAATCCTGAAAATAAGAAAGAACTGGTCATTGTAGAGGACGAAGCGGAAGTAATCCGAAGAGTATTTGAACTGACCAATCAGCGGTATTCCAAGATGGAGATTTGCAAGTTATTCAATGAAGAGGGCGTACTGACTCCCTTGCAGTCTATGAGCAGACGACAGAAATCAGACAGCAAGAAAGCTGCTTCAAGAGGATTGCAGTGGACGAGTGATATGATACGGAAGATTGTGGATGACAAGACTTATATAGGCTGTATGGTCTATGGAAAGACAAAGATTCCAGATCCCGGAACAGGGAAAGAAGTACCGGTGCCGAGAAATCAGTGGAAAGTGATGGAAAATCACCACGAGCCGATCGTATCAAAAGAAATTTTTGAAAAAGCACAGTCCTTGCAGATCAGATACACCAAGAAAAGTAAATTCGACAGGGAAATAACGCTGTTAGGTGGCTATGTAAAATGCGGGAATTGTCGCAGAATCCTGACTTCAAGCAGTCCGGTTCATGGTCATATCCTTTATAGCTGTGCGTACAGTAAAGGAAAAGAAGATACAGGGTGTTTTGCCGGGAAAGCCGATAACAAAATGCTGGAACATATCGTGCTGGCAGAAATTAAGGCATATTTACGTCAGAATATCAGCCAGGAACAGATGCAGCAATCTATGAGAAAACAGCATACGGACAGCATAGAAGCCTATGAGCTGGAAAGTACGGACTGTGAAAAACGTCAGGAGCAGATAAAGCTTCAGAACCGTCAGAACCATGAGAAGTATCACGAGGGACAGATGAACCAGAAACAGTTCATGGAAGCCAAGAAGCAGTTGGAAGAAGAAAGAGAACGACTGCAGAAACGTGTACAGGAACTGGATGAGTTGATAAACAACGAGAAAGAAATCCTGATGAAAAAGAATGTTCCGGTGGAGCAGATGCTGAAGTATTTGGGCTATGAAAAGCTGACACGAGAGGTGCTGGAAGAATATGTGCAGGGGATATATGTGTATGATGATGGGAGAGTGGAGGTGGAAATGTAGCAATTATGTTACATCCTCCCCACCTACTTTGTGACAATTATATAACGTCCTCTATACAGAAATATGCGGTTTTAAGCCATTTTCGTGGCAAAAAAGCCGCATATTTTTTGTAGCAATGACTTGACATCCTCGGGACGACTCTGTTTGGAAAGTAGTCTGCCAGATTAAAATATTGTATTTATAGAAAAATATGCTATGATATATACACCATGTGTGTATGTAGAAGCAGAATAAATATGGAAATAAAAGAATTACGCGAAAGCACAGGAATGAACAGAAAAGAATTTTGTGAGTACTTTGAAATTCCCTACAGAATTGTAACAGAATGGGAAAGGGGAACAAGAAAAATGCC
>NZ_CDRRQK010000039.1:0-15609 GCF_977044405.1 Dorea sp. | reverse complement strand
CTTTCTGTTGCTTTTAGGGAATTCAGGCTCTCTTACTACTTCTTGCTTCATGGAGTCGCGGACCAGATCTTATACCAAGGCATACGCAAGGACCGGGAATCCAACCCAAATTAATGTATTAAACACCAATCGCATTCGCAAATAACACAATCAACGGTATCGCAATAATCGTTCTCTCCAAAAAGATCACAAGCAGCTTCCAGAAGTTCAGTGGAATCTCGCTCTTAATGATAATCGTTCCAACCTCGGTCAGATATATAATCTGTACCAGTGACAGTACCCCGATTACAAACTTCGTCTTTACAGATGTAAGTCCAACTGCAAGAAGTGCCGGAATGAACATATCTGTAAATCCAACCAGAGTTGCCGGTGCGGCTGCGAATGCTTCCGGTACGCCAAGTACCTTCAGGTATAATGCCATCGGATAAGAAATCCATTTGAAGAACGGTGTGTAAGTTGCAATGATCAGCGCGATTGTTCCCCATGATACTACGATTGGAATCAGGTCAAAGAACATACCGACCATAACTTCCAGTCCGCTTTCTCCGACTGTTCTGGCTGTAAAGTTCTCTGCACGTTTACAGCTCATCTCTACTGCATGAGCAAGGATCCCTTTTTCATTTGGAATCTCTTCATTGATCTGCTTTCCAACTGCTTCACGATAAGTATCCGGAACCTTGCGGATTGGCGGGATACGGGCGATGATTATAGCCAGGATAATTCCTACCAGGCAGATACACAGATAAAACGGTGGGAAGATATTTGCAATTCCCATCGTATCTGCAACCATCAGACAGAACGGAATCGATACCAGTGAGAAGTTTGTCATAATGAATCCTGCTTCTCTCTTTGTATAGAATCCTCTCATATACTGCTCACGTGTCAGAATAACAGCCGCATTGGATGCTCCAAACCATGATGCGATCAGGTCTACTGATGCACGTCCAGGAACATGGAATAACGGACGTACGACCGGTTTTGCGATGACACCTAAGAATTCCATGATTCCACAATCAGTGAGGAATGGCATGATAAAACTGAATGCAAGCACGATACTGAACAACGTACCGCACAGATCCACGATCGTTGCTCCGGTATCTGCCGAGATAACCTGCTCCGGTCCAATTCCAAATACTACCATGACTGCAAATACAGCCCCGATAATCTTAGACACCAGATACAGCGGTGTGGTCGAAAATGCACGGGTCAGATAATGATTTTTTCTAATCCAGTCCGGTTTTGCAAAATAATCATACAGACTCATAACTGCTGATACAATTAATATCACCATAATAATATATGGCAGACTGCTTCCGAATAATCCTTTGATCCAGCTCTTTAGGAAATCCAGTAATGTGGTAAATGATTCTCCCTGAGGAATCGGCACCAGAAACATCAGGATACCGAATGCCGAACCCAAGATAAATTTCAGAAGGTTTTTGGTTGTTATATGTGATTTTTCCATTTTTCTCTTTCCCTTTATAATTTCTCTACTTTAACAAATGCCTCATAGATCATATCCTCTGTTACCTCATACGGAATATGCTCCATATCCGGGCCGGCCACCGTCTCTTTTAACACCGCTTTCAGTGCATCTCTTTCTATCGGCGCACCCATCTCTGCGAGTGTGGTACGGATGCCAAGCTTTTGTAAAAATGCTTTCATCTCTTTTGCCTGTTCCTTTTCTCCGTCAACCATAAGCTGCACCAGAACTCCGTATGCAACCACATCACCATGAAGATTCTCTTCTTCGAATCCCGGGAGCAACACCAGACCATAATATACCGAATGTGCGATTGCGCAGTTATATTCATCCAGCACCATAAGTGATACCAGACCAGTACTTACGATATTTGCCAGTACTGCCTGCTGCAAAGCAACGCCTGCACGATTTTCCCGGCACTCTTTCATTGCTTTCTCTCCATATGTAAGAAGTGGCAGATAACACATATTACTGATTTCACGTCCAAGTGCCGAACTGTGATGCAGTTCATCTCCTCTTGCTGCAAAATGGCATTCGAAATATTTTCCAAGCGTATCTCCCATTCCGGCTCTTAAATAACACTCCGGTGCACATGCGATGATCTCTGTATCGATAAAGCTATGACGTGCCGGTTTGTCATAAAAGTAAAAGCTGTCAAAATTGCCATCTTCTTTATATACAACCGAAAGTGCCGTTGTCGCCGCACAGGTTGCTGCAATCGTTGGAAATGTAAATACCGGAAGTCCGGCTTTTTCCGCCGTACCCTTGGCCGTGTCCAGTGCTTTTCCACCGCCCATTCCAAAGATCATATCCACACCACAAGCTTTCGCATATGCTGCCAATTCTTCCATCCGGGCATAGGTACAGTCTGTTCCAAATAATACGGTATCTATAATCTCAATTCTCTCAGAATTTTCATTCCTCACTGAATTACTTTTCTCCGCATCTGTCTCATCTTGGGAATTCATCACTATAAGATCCTTATTAGAACTCTGCTCTTCAATCTGTTTCTTATTTATGCTGCCAATAGCTTGCTCAAGTTTCTCTTTCCCGGCTTTTAACGCAAGTTTCCCACCAATCAGAAGTGCCTTCGTTCCATACTGGCTGCACACCTCATTTACCTTCTGATATGCATCCTCACCAATTGTATAATTTGCAAAATTTACAGAATATGTCATTCTACAACAGCTCCTTTAATTTCTTCAGACGTAAAAGTGCTTCATCAATGGTCTCTTCCTCACGTGCAAAATGCAGACGGATCAGATTATTCACATCCTCGCGGAAGAAGCTGGATCCCGGAACTGCTGCCACTCCGATGTTCTTAATCATCCATTCACAGAATTCCAGATCTGTATATCCGGCAAACTGCGGAAGATCTAAAAACTCCTGAATATCAATCATGACAAAATATGTTCCCTGCGGTACATTATGTTTTAATCCGATCTCATCAAGTCCCTTTAAGAAATGTTCTCTCTTCTTTGTATACAGAGCCAGCAGATCATCATAATAAGACTGTGGGAACTTTAATCCGACAACTGCTGCTTCCTGAAGAGGTGCTGCTGCTCCTACAGTCAGGAAATCATGCACTTTCTTCGCTCCTTCGATCACTTCTTCCGGTCCGATCAGGTATCCCAGACGCCATCCTGTAATCGAATATGTCTTGGAAAGCGAATTACACGTAATCGTATGTTCATACATTCCCGGAAGAGATGCCATGCAGACATGCTCATTTGGTGCATATACCATATGCTCATACACTTCATCGGTTACAACAAATCCATCGTATTTCACCGCAAGTTCACCGATCTGTGTCAGTTCTTCTCTGGTAAATACTTTTCCACATGGATTTGACGGATTGCAGACGATAATCGCTTTTGCCCCTGCTTTAAATCCTTCTTCTACCAGATTGATATCGAATTCATAAGTTGGCGGAACCAGCGGGATATAGATCGGCTCTGCACCGGAAAGAATCGCGTCTGCTCCATAATTTTCATAAAATGGTGAGAACACCATAACCTTATCTCCCGGGTTACAGATGGTCATCATCGCACTCATCATGGCCTCTGTCCCGCCACAGGTTACTACAATCTCTGTCTCGGGATCAATCTTTCTTCCGATTACTTTTCCCTGTTTTTCGGCAAGTGCCTCTCTGAAATTCTCGGCACCAAATGTGATTGAATACTGGTGTGGTCCTTCGTATGCAACTTTCGCAAGTGCATCTAAGATCTCCTTTGGAGGATCAAAGTCCGGGAATCCCTGTGATAAATTAATAGCTCCGTACTCATCGCTGATTCTTGTCATACGACGGATGACGGAATCGGTAAATGTATTGACTCTGTCACTTAACTTTGGCATAGCTCTTATTCCTTTCTTCTTAACCTTCTTTTTTAATTACTTATCTTTTAGCCATTACGCTCTGAGCGTATTTGAAAAGCTTTTGATTTGTTACAGTCCGGCAGCATTATTTTTACGCCTCCAAACTCTCTTCGTTATTGATTTCTTCTGAAACCGAATCTATAATAAGGTATACCGTAACGGTATAGTCAAGAAAGGATTGAATATTTATGCAAAAATTCAGCATTCCATGCATAAAAACCGGAGATTTTGCAAAATTATGTGGGACGAATAAAAGAACTTTGATACATTATGATGAGATAGGCATTTTTAAACCTGCCTATACAGATGAACGGGGATACCGTTATTACAGTGAGAATCAGTTTGATGTATTTTTTACCATCACCTGTCTACGAGAACTTGGTATGCCTTTAAAAGAGATCGGTGCATTCTTAAGCCAGCGTACACCGGAAAGTTTAAAAGAGCTTCTTCTGGAACAACAGGAAGAAGTTCTACATGAAGAAGCCCGTATTAAAAAGATTAAGCAGGTAATTGAAACCAAGCTTTCCCTTGTATCCAAGCAGGAAGAACTTTTTCATGCCTGCCAGTCCTTTTTTTCCAACTCCGAACCCCCGGATCCGGCATTGGAAAATAGTGACTGGTTCTTCCAGCCGGATTCCCCTTCCGGCCATATCTTCTTAGAAGATACCCCGGAAGAATATCTGATTTTAAGTCAGTCGCTGAATACCAACGATCATGAACAGATTATACAGACGCTTTGCAATCATGTCGGATACTGCAATCATCACAACCTGAACGCCGGCCACCCGTATGGCGCTATGCTAGATGTCAGAGAACTACGCCAGAACCATCTGGATACTTATGCATATTTCTTTACCAAGGTTATTGACCGGCCGGATCGACATCCGTACCATATCAAACCTGCCGGAAAATACGCTGTCGCTTACCTGAAAGGAGACTATTACCAAGCGGAAGAAGCTTACAAAAAGCTTTTTTGCTGGATTGATGAACACAGCTTGTCAACCGGACAGTATTCTTACAAAGAAGCCATCATCGATGAAGTAGCCTCTGCTTCCCCGGAGGAATATCTGACGAAAATATCTATGCAGGTGCTTTAATCACATTTTAGCTGACTTTCTATCAGGCAACCAGATGGGTCACCTGATAAAAAGCACTTGTTCTTATTCTCTCGTAGACCGCTTCTCCTTATACATCGCCTGATCTGCCATCTCATAAGCTTCTTCAAATGATACTTCATCATTCATAACTGTAGGCATACGATCAGGAATTCATCTCCACCGGCCCGGATTGCCATTGCCATTGCCGTTTCCGGAATAGACTCCTGTATGATTCTTGAGATACGCTTTAACAACAGATCGCCATATTCATGTCCCAGTGTATCATTTGTCCGTTTCAGATAATTGCAGTCCGCCATGATAAGACTTGCCGGATAATCCGCCTCTTTCTGCGCAAAATATCCACTCTTGGATTCCATATAATTCCGGTTATACAATCCGGTTAGCTTATCTCTGTAAGATAATTCTTCCGCCCTTTTACTTGATGTGATATCACGGCTTACGAGCAATACTGCCTGCATTCTTCACCTACACAATTATTTTCAGAATCTGTATTAAGTAATGGCATATCGATCACCTGGATATCTATTTTCTTTTCCTTCGTAAGCATTCTCCATTGTTCTAATATCTCACTATAATTTCTTCCAAGTCTGTCGATACTTTTTATTACTAATACATCATTGCTTTTCATCCTTTTTATCATTTTCTTGTATGCCGGTCTTGAAAAACTATATCCCGACATCTTATCTTCGTATATATTTTTCTTGTCCACTCCCATTTTCCCCATAGCCTGATACTGTCTCTCTGGATTTTGGTCTTTTGTTGATACCCGGATGTATCCGTATTTTTTCTTCATGATTCGGTGCCTCCTGCCTTTTGTGAAAATATGCTCTTTAGATTAAGACACTCCTAACCTTTCGTCTATATGGAAGCTATGCGAATATGAAAAAAGTGCAGAGCTTTTATTTACTCCACACTTTTTATAGCATTATTCCTTTTCGCCTACATCATGCACCCAAGCACCACGCCTATTGCACCAACCACAACGAATGCAAGTCCGGCTCCTGCTGCCTTCTTCCTCTTCTCCATGATTTTTTGCATCGCCTGATCCATATGTAATACCGGATATTTTCTTCTTCCGATAAGATACAGCACTAATCCACTTGAATTATTCCCATTCATTGCAAGCATTCCTAATAATCTGGGATGCTTCAGACCTCTGGCTTCTGCATCGATCACTGTCATTTTATAGATCTGATATGCTACTTCCACACCACCTACAATGGCGATTGCTGCACCTATCACTATGTATATCATATTTTGTTTCATCTCTTTTTCCTCCTAGATACGTTTGATAATTTCATAAAGCAATACTGCTGCACCAATAATCATGATACAGAATACCCCGGCCAGATAATACGTCTTCTCCGGTACGAACACACTTAATGTAATAAGAAGCACCATCATCACAATATTGATGACAACTGCACCCAGCAATTTCTTATTACTCTTTACGACATTCGTGCTTTCTTCCAGATGTTCCATCATCTTTTCATCCCCTTTCAAAAGATCATCAAGACTTATGGAATACAGGTCGCTTAATGTAATTACATTTACAATGTCCGGATAAGATTTTTCGTTCTCCCAGTTCGAAATCGTCTGTCTTGATACATTCAGTTTCTCTGCTATATTTTCCTGGGTGAAACCAGCTCTCATCCGTGCTTCTTTTAATTTTTGTCCTATTTCCATTGTTCGTCTCCTTCCTTTCAGGAACATCTTTCCATATCCAGTATCTAAAGTCTATCAAATAACTTTTACATTAGATAGATTCTTGCGGAAATTTGTGTGTAAAAATTATTTTACATGCTATTTTTAGGTGAATTAAGCCAAAAAAGAAAGAATATCATTTCTTTTTTATAAAACGTTCCAGGAATCTCTTTGTTTTTTATCCTTTTCTCAAAATACAGACAGCTTGCGATCGGGCTCAGTGCATAAGTAATGTATACTCCTATATGATTATTCGTTCCCAGTACGCCAATATAGACGGCTGCCATACCACCCGCATACATTCTGGCGATCATCCGATTCACCTGTTTTGTATTCTTTTTAAACATCTGATTCCTCTTCTCTTATTACAAAGCGGGCTCTTTCTCTTTCTTTTGCCTCATATAATACATGATCCGTCTCTGTTATTAACACCTTCATTACCTGTGGGAACATAAAATGATACACTCCGATACTGCAGCTGATTTTTCTTTTCTCCAATATGTCTGATTTTAAATAAATTTTTTATTATACCTGATTCTTTTACCCAAAATAATATTTCTGCAAATCCGACACCAAATTTTACATTTTCATTTACAACATTTTATGATTTTTGCTATAATATTATTAATTATAACCTTAACGACAAGTCATTTTATACAAAAAAGAATCGAGAAAATATTATGAATGAAACAACACTTAAAAAACCGGATCCACAATTTGCCCAGGATATTTTAAAGCAGTTGATGACGATTGACCGCTCCAGAAATCCTCAGGAATTAAATGATGCTATTTTAACACTACTGCATCTGATCGGACGCTATTCCAATGCAGAACGAGTGTATCTGTTTGATAAGCTTGACTATGATCCACAGAATTTACCTGCAGAGCTTCTTTCCGAAGATACCGCTAATCCGGAAATATATTCCAATACACTTGAATGGTGTGCCGATGGCATCCCTTCTAAGAAAGATGCTCTAAAATACGTTCCGGCTTGCTATATCATTGACTGGCTGGATATCTTTCACTCTAAACGGCCTGTATTAATCGAAAACCTTGAAGACGTCAAATATACCATGCCTGTTGAATACAAATACTTGAAGCGCGCACATATATTCGCTGCATTTATAATGCCTATTTTTTATCATTCCGAACTTCATGGTTTTATAGGTATTGACAATCCTCATAATAAACTCTCAGATCTTTTTATCCAGCAGATCACGTTTGCCGGTACGCACTTAAGCACTTCCCGTGAGAATATCCGTATGCTTTCTCTTCTGGAAGAAAAACAGGCTGACCTGCAGAACAACCTCGATCTTTTACAGAACGAACGCCAGATTTTGATGGTTCTCTGTGAAGACAGTATCTCGGTCTTCCGTGTAAATCTTATGAATAATACTGCCAGAACAGTCAAACTGGATCATCATGCTAATGTTACGAACTCTATCTCTCCGGCTGGTGACCGAATTCTTTGTTATACGGACGAATTGCGTTCTTACTATGATCATTTTGTACTTAAGGACAGTGCTCCTGATCTTCTGGAACACCTTACCCCTGAAGCTCTGCAAAAAGAACTTACCGGAAAGGACCGCATCAGTTACCGCTATCAGAGTCTTCCGAATTCACTGGATCAGGTATTCTTTGAAGTCCGTGTCACTAAGATTCTCCAGACGGATGACAATTTTGAAGTACTGATTGCCTTCCGCCATATTGATGACATTGTGAAAGAAGAACGGCAGCATCAGCGCGAACTGGAGCAGGCATTGTATGAAACGAAAAAGAAAAACCAGATATTGTCTACCATCAGTAAGATCTATGTATCCATCTATCGTATCAACCTGATCTCTGATCAATATGACGTAATCTCCGATGATATGTTCGGAAATACCTCTGCCACACACACTGGCAGTGCCCGTTTAATGTTCCGGGAGATCTGCCACACTACAGTAGCACCTGAATACCTGGAACAGTCTTTGCATTTTTTCAATCTTTCAACACTTCAGCAAAGGCTCCGGTACGATGAGACAACTGCAATTGAATACCTTGCCCAGGATGGTAACTGGCATCTGATGCGCTTCATTGTTCAAAAACGTGATCTCTCCGGTAATGTAACAGAGGTCTTATGCGTCATCCGGATTGTCAGTGAAGAAAAAAGACGCGAAAAATACTGGATTGTTGCTGCCGAAGAAGCCAATAAAGCCAGCACTGCCAAATCCGACTTTCTCTCGCGTATGTCACATGATATCCGTACACCGATGAATGTCATTATGGGACTGGTAAATCTGTCCAGAAATCATCTGGATGCTTCTTTCAAAGATGGATTTTCTATAACAGATTATGAAAAATTAAAGGACTATCTGAATAAAATCCAACTCAGTGGTACGCATCTGCAGCAGCTGGTCAATGATATCCTTGATATGTCACGTATCGAAAGTGGTAATTTTGAATTAATGGCACAACCGCTGAAAGTTTCGGATACGATCCGTTTCCTTGAGCAGACTATCTTCAGCTCGCCCGGCACTAAGCCACTGAATTTTCTCTGTAAAAAGCATCATATTTTATATGATACAATCCTTGCCGACTCTCTCCGTCTGGGACAGATTTACCTGAATCTTCTGTCCAATGCGGTCAAATATACACCGGAAGGCGGCACTGTACAATTGGAAATCTATGAAGAACCTGCTACGGATCCTGACCACATCCGCCTGATATCCATCATCAGTGACACTGGTATCGGCATGACGGAAGACTTTATGAAGGTGATGTATTCTGATTTTTCAAGGGCAGTAGATACCAGAGTAAATAAAGTCCGTGGAAGTGGCCTTGGGCTTTCGATCGTCAAAAGGCTGGTAGATCTGATGGATGGCACTATCGAAGTCAAAAGTAAACCACAAAAAGGAACCACGTTTTATCTTACTTTAGAGTTCCCATATATAGAAGATGATTCCCCTGAAGCTTCCGGCGGATCCCTTATCCCGGAAACAGAAGTTCATCCGGACCGTCCGCTAAAGCTTCTGGTTGCGGAAGACAATGAATTAAACTACGAGATTCTGGAAGAGCAGCTTCTTCCTTATGATATCCACTGCATCCGCGCAGAAGACGGCAAACAATGTCTGCATATCTTCCAGACCTCAGAGATGGAATCCACTCCTTTTGATGCCATCCTGATGGATATGCAGATGCCCGTCATGTCCGGTGTGGAAGCCACGAAGAACATCCGGGCATTTCCCGGAACTTATGCCAGAAATATCCCGATTATCGCTACCACTGCCAATGCATATCAGGAAGATATCCGGGAATGCCTGGATGCAGGAATGAATACACATTTGTCCAAGCCTCTTGATATTGAGAAGCTGGTACGTATGCTTGCGGAATACATAAAAAATTAAAAAAGGAAAATCTGTATTTTCCAATCGGTCCACTGATAATTTTAAGCCGGACAACATTCCTGTATGTGACTCAAAAAACACAGTATTGTATTATATAAGCATATAATACTACAAGATTTTCGATATCATGCCATGTATAATGCCAGAGTGTGTCCAGGAAATACTTTCTGCAAGATATATACTACAATAGACATATATCTTGCAGGAATGATTTTTCAGACGGACTCTATTATTATACACAGCTAATAACTGCTTAATTATAATAAATCATCAGAAAGGTATTACGACATTTTGTAATAACAGGTAACAGACATGAAGAAAAAATGGTGGCACGACAAAGTAGCATATCAGATCTATCCGAAAAGTTTTCTGGATACGAATGGAGACGGTATCGGAGATCTGCGCGGAATCATATCAAAATTAGACTATCTGAAAGAATTAGGAATTGATATCATCTGGCTTTCTCCAATCTACAAATCTCCTTTTGTCGATCAGGGATATGATATCTCTGATTATTACGCTATCGCAGAAGAATTCGGGACCATGGAAGAATTCGATGAATTGCTGGCAGAGGCGAAAAAGCGTGATATGTATATCATCATGGATCTGGTAATCAATCACTGTTCCGATCAGCATGAATGGTTCCAGAAAGCGCTCGCAGATCCGGATGGTGAGTATGCTGATTATTTTTATTTCCGCAAGGGAAAGAATGGCAATCCTCCCAGCAATTATCGTTCTTATTTTGGAGGCAGCTGCTGGGAACCTGTTCCTGGATCGGACAAATATTATTTTCATATGTTTGCCAAAGAACAGCCCGATCTTAACTGGGAAAATCCGGTACTCCGGGACAAACTCTATCAGATGATCAACTGGTGGCTGGAAAAAGGGCTGGCCGGATTCCGTATCGATGCAATTATCAATATCAAGAAAGATCTGGATTTCCCGGATATCGAACCGGACGCGGCCGATGGTATGGCAAGCTGCTGGAGAATGGTTGAAAGCGTTGACGGAGTAGGGGAATTTCTGGAAGATTTAAAGGAACACACATTTCAGAAATATGATGCATTTACAGTTGCTGAAGTATTCAATATGAAAGAAGATAAACTTACCCAGTTCATTGGCGAAGATGGGCACTTTTCTACCATATTTGATTTCAGTGCTCATACACTCAGCGACGGTGAACATGGCTGGTATGATGCTCCTCCAATTGATTTCAAAGAATGGCGTAAAGTAATTTCTGATTCTCAGCTTAAAGTTCAAACATGCGGCCTGGAAGCCAATATCATCGAAAATCATGACGAACCAAGAGGTGCATCCCGTTTCTTACCAGAATATGCACAAAATACGGCCGGAACCAAAATGCTTGGAACAGTCAGCATCCTCCTTCGTGGAATTCCATTCATCTACCAGGGGCAGGAAATTGGTATGCGCAATGCTGTATGGAACAGCATCGAAGAATATAATGACATCAGTACGATAGATCAGTATCTCATTGCAAGAGATGCCGGTCTCAGTGATGCAGAAGCACTGGAAGTATGTGGCAAGATGAGCCGTGATAATGCCAGAACTCCAATGCAATGGAATACTAAGGCACATGCCGGATTTACAACCGGAACTCCCTGGCTTAAAGTAAATTCTAATTATACAGAGATCAACATGGAAAGTCAGGAGAATGATCCGGAATCTGTACTGAACTACTACCGTAAGCTGATTGCCGTCCGCAAATCTTTAGAATATAAAGATGTATTCACTTATGGAGAATTTGTACCTGCATATCAGGATACAGAGACCGTTATGGCTTACTACCGTCAGAAAGATACTAAGAAAATCCTCGTTGCCTCCAACTTTGGACAAACACCTGTAGATATTCCTTTGGAATCTGCTATAAAACGGATAATTCTCTCTAACAAAAACCATGCAGAGGTACCGTCACATACACTTCATCTTGACAGCTGTGAAGTAATCGTACTGGAATGTGCACAATAAAAAAATAAATGTCAAATATAACATAACTTTATTAAGGAAAAGGGATTGAAACAGCTTCCTCAGGCTATTCCAATCCCTTTTCCTTACATATTTCCTGTATACAATTCTCCTTTGATTTTTACCTTGCATCCGGGCATCTTTTCCCGAATACTTTCTGCCATTTTTCTCATCTCTTCCATGCCAGGCGTTTCGATATCTTTCAATTCATAAACCCTTCCAAGCCGTTCATACGTTTCTAATCCCAACCTGTGATACGGAAGCAGCTTTAATACCACCGCCGGAAGCATATATCCTCTCGTATACGGGAATACATAATCCTGCTCCATCCTGCTTCCTGGGAAAAATCCAAGAATCTTATCCGGGAAATTCAGACTGATATATTTTCCATCCTCTGTCAGATCTGTTGTAATATGAAGTAAATTCCGATTGATAAAGACTGCTTCCTTTTCTTTCACCAGATAATCTTTTCCATCTATTCTGATCCTTAATTCACCATTTACAACATACGTAAACTGCAGCTCTTCGTGCCAGTGAAGATCCTTATATCCTCTTCCCTCCGGCATGATTCCTTCTCTTGTCACAGTGTACGCCCCTACCGGAAATGCTGTATCTGCATAACGGTTTACTTCATAAAGATTATCTTTTTCAATACTTTCTCTATTTTGACCTTCTTCCCTGGATATATTTCTTTTCATGTCCGCTCCTCAATCTCTTATGCTTTATAATAATCCGACATTTTCCTATTATCTGCTCATTGTAACATAGTTTTTCTGCTTCTTACATATACTATCTTCAGCTTTTTGATACTTACTCACTTTATCACGCCATAATTTTTGCATAACTTTTACACAAAAATTTCATTTTTATTGTTTTGAATTGCATATTTTTTAATAAATTCGTTTAAATTTGCAAGAAACCATTGACGAAACGTCAAATTCTGCTAAAATATTATAATATTGAGTGGTATATATAAATGGAGGATGGTATAGTGGTAGCATATGAAGAATTATCCAAAGAAGAATTATTGCAACTGAAGAGTGGTCTGGAAGCCCAGTTTGAAGAGGTAAAAGCCAAGAATTTGAAACTGGATATGTCCAGAGGTAAACCGTCTACTGAACAGCTGAACCTTTCTATGGACATGATGGATGTCCTGAAAAGTGATTCTGATCTGGTTTGCGAAGAAGGCGTTGACTGCCGTAACTACGGTGTTCTGGATGGTATTGCTGAAGCGAAACAGCTGCTTGCTGATATGATGGAAGTTCCAAAGGATAATATCGTTATCTTCGGAAATTCCAGCCTGAATATTATGTATGATACAATCGCACGTAGTATGACTCACGGTGTTATGGGCAGTACCCCATGGGCTAAACTTGATAAAGTAAAATTCTTATGTCCGGTTCCTGGATATGACAGACATTTTGCAATTACAGAATATTTTGGAATTGAGATGATCAACATCCCAATGACTCCAACCGGACCTGACATGGACATGGTAGAAGAACTCGTAAGTTCTGATCCTGCAATCAAAGGTATCTGGTGTGTTCCTAAGTACTCTAATCCACAGGGAATCACATATTCCGATGAAACAGTTCATCGTTTTGCAAAACTGAATCCGGCTGCAGAAGACTTCCGTATTTTCTGGGATAATGCATATGGTATTCATCACTTATATGAAGATAAACAGGATTACCTGATCGAGATCTTAATGGAGTGTAAAAAAGAAGGACATCCAGACATGGTGTACAAATTCTCTTCTACATCCAAGATCAGTTTCCCTGGTTCTGGTATCGCCGCAATTGCTGCATCTGATGCGAACCTTGCTGATATCAGAAAACAGATGCGCATTCAGACAATCGGCCACGATAAACTGAATCAGTTAAGACATGCCAGATATTTTGGAAATATTCACGGAATGGTTCAGCACATGAAAAAACATGCTGATATTCTCCGTCCAAAATTTGACATCGTACTGAGTACACTGGAAAAAGAACTTGGCGGTCTTGGAATCGGTTCATGGCTTGCACCTCGTGGAGGATACTTCATCTCCTTTGATTCTATGGAAGGATGTGCCAAAGCTATCGTAGCAAAAGCAAAAGAAGCCGGTCTTGTTATGACCGGTGCCGGAGCAACATTCCCATACGGAAAGGATCCAAAAGACAGCAATATCCGTATTGCTCCTTCTTATCCTACTGTAGAAGAACTTAAAGTTGCCGCTAAGATCTTCGTTTTAAGCGTAAAACTTGTAAGTATTGATAAATTACTTGAAACCAAATAAGACCTGATAAAATATATCTAAATAATTATATCTAAGACGCAGCTAAAGAGAAGCTATCAGTCGTCAGATATCCTCCGAGGATCTGGCACTGATAGCTTCTCTTGCATACTAGATATTCTTATTCCACATATTTCTTATTCCATATATTTCTTTTTCAGTTCTTCAACCTTTTCTCTGTATGCTTCTTCCTGCTTCTTCTGGGAGAGCTCTGCACGGATCTGTTCTTTTACTTCTTCCAGGCTTGATTCTCCTGCTTCTTTCTTATCTTCAACCTTGATCAGATGATATCCAAACTGAGTCTTTACTGGTCCGACTACATGTCCGATCTCTGCTGAAAATGCTGCATCTTCAAACTCTTTTACCATCTGCCCTCTTCCAAATTCTCCGAGGTCTCCTCCATTCGCTCCTGAAGGGCATGTAGAAGATTCTTTTGCTACATCCTCAAATACTTTTTCTCCGCTTACGATTGCGTTCAGAAGCTGTGTACATGTCTCTTCATCCTCTACCAGGATATGTTTTGCATGTACGGATGCTCCCTTAGAGTATTTAGATTTATTTGCCTCATAATATTCTTTGATCTCATCCTCTGTTACGTTAACAGCTGCGAATAATCTTCTCATTGCCATCTGAGCAAGAATGTCTTTTCTTGCATTCTCCATAACATTTTTGAATTCTTCTGTCTCGTCAATCTTCTCTTCTTCACCATATTTTGCAAATGCATATACTGCGATCAGCTGTTCCTCGCACTGTTTACGAAAATCCGGATGTGATGCGTATGCCTGCTGCTCTCTTGGAAGGCTGTGGATAAATGCTTCTACTTCTGCTTCTGTAATCTGATGACCACCAACTGTGGCAATAATTTTCTGTTCCATAATATAAACTCCTTTTCTATTCAACAATGTCTCAATTGTATCATCTATGTCACCTGCGGTCAAAAGATATTTCTTAATTTATATATTTTTTATTCTTTAAAGAAAAATGGGACGGGGTATTTTTAAAAATACCCCGTCCCATTTTTGTATTACTATACATTTTTATTGGCTAGATAGCTTTAAAACTTACATCGGTTCAATTGTATGTATAACAAAAAACAACCAACACATGTTGATTGCTTCTTATCTTTCATATACCTTCAAAACTGCATACAAGAAATATTTCTTTCATCCTACCTATCACCTTGCTTGGTCATGCCCTCGACCGATTAGTATCAGTCAGCTCCATGCATTACTGCACTTCCACCTCTGACCTATCTACCTCGTCGTCTTCAAGGGGTCTTACTAC